>JAQUZU010000027.1 GCA_028691175.1 Candidatus Kapaibacterium sp.
CTTGTTATAAGAATGTATGTCTTCAAAGGGATTGCGGGGCAAGCCCGTTATTTAACCCTGAACTTCAGTCTGGATAGATCTATACCGGGTTTCCAATCGTCGTATCGAGTCATTTTCCAATCGTCGTTGAATATTTCGGCAGTTGCGGCATCTTTGGCGTAGCCTACAGCGGGCTGACCGTTGGTAATCTTGCCGCAGCCGGGAAACATATCGCTCATATTTATTACATTTTTTATATCGAAACTGCTTAAATCCAAACTTGTAATACCGCTACAGCCGGAAAAAATTCCGCTCATATATTTTACATTTTTTGTATTGAAATTGCTTAAATCCAAGCTTGGAAGTGATCCACAGTCGCGAAACATATTGCTCATATTTGTTACATTCGATGTGTTAAAATTGCTTAAATCTAAACTTGAAAGATTGCCACACCAGTAAAACATAGCGTTCATATCTGTTACGTTCGCGGTGTTAAAACTGCTTAAATCCAAGCTTGTAAGTGATTCACAGGCGTTAAACATAGATTTCATATACGTAACTTTCGAGGTATTGAAGTTGCTTAAATCCAAACTTGGAAGTGATGTACATTCCCAAAACATATAGCTCATATTCGTAACGTTCGATGTGTTGAAATTGCTTACATTCAAACTTGGAAGAGATTCACAGTAAGCGAACATTTCTTCCATATTCGTAACGTTCGAGGTATTAAAACTGCTTAAATCCAAGCTTCGAAGAGAATCACAGAAAACGAACATTCCGCTCATATTCGTTACGTTCGAGGTGTTGAAGTTGCTTAAATCCAAACTTGTAAGTCGGACACAGTTGTAAAACATAGAGCCCATACTAACAACCGGCACGCCATTATACATGCCGTCCGGAGCCGGGTTTGGCAGTGGATCGCCGGTGCGCCAAGTGATGTCGCCGGAAGTAAATTCGCCGCCCGTGGCTTTGTCTAATTGTGCTCTGAAACCCTCCGACAAACTGACTGCGTAGCCTTTTCCGCTTGGCGTGTAGGTATAAAAGTCGGTATAAACCGTTTCTAATTCGACGATATTGGTCGGATTGTTCTCGGAGTCGTCCGAGCAGTTTGTCAGCAACATTCCGCAAAAAATTATTGCGAATATTGATAAAAATTTTCTCATAATGCCTTCTCTTTGTTTTGTAAAAAAAAATAGTCGAAATACCGTGTGCAGTATTTCTATATATAAAACACATCAGCGAAGTAAATGTTACAGTTTTTCAAAAATTTTTCAAGGGATTGCGGGTCAAGCCTGACAAGGGAGCATGCTCCCTTGTCTGTATACTTCGTATTTTTCTCTCTTAACCCCTCCTTTGGAGGGGTACGGGGGAGGTTTCTTATCTTTCAAGGAGATCGCGGGTTTGAACTACAATTTCCCCGTAAATAGTCACCGTCATTGCGGGCTTGACCCGCAATCTCCTTCGGTATGGGTTAACGTATCAAACGCAGCCCGCGGATGCGCGTGACGAGCCCACGAACGTGGGCTATTTAGCCCTAAACTTCAGCATGTATAGATTTATTCCGGTTTTACCGCTGCTGTTGAATATTTCGGCAGTTGCGGCATCTTTGGCGTAGCCTACAGCAGGCTGACCACCGGAAACCATGCCACAGTAACCAAACATCCAATCAATATCCGTTATGTATGCAATATCAAAGCTGCTCAAATCCAGACTTGTTAGTTTGCCACACCAGGTAAACATATTGGTCATTTTCGTTACTTTCGAGGTGTTGAAGTGGCTCAAATCCAAGCTTGGAAGCGATTTACAACCGTAAAACATACCGGTCATATCTGTTACTTTCGCGGTGTTGAAGTGCCTCAAATCCAGACTTGTCAGATTGGCACACGCGCCAAACATATTGCCCATATTAGTTACGTTCGAGGTATTAAAACTGATTATATCTAAACTTGTAAGCGATTCACAGGTGTAAAACATACAGCTCATATTAGTTACGTTCGATGTGTTGAAATTGCTCAAATCCAAGCTTGGAAGCGATTTACAACCGTAAAACATACAGCTCATATTAGTTACGTTCGATGTATTGAAATTGCTTAAATCCAGGCTTGTAAGTGATTCACAGGCGTTAAACATAGATTTCATATTCGTAACTTTCGAGGTGTTGAAGTTGCTTAAATCCAAACTTGGAAGTGAATTGCAGTCGTTAAACATACTGTGCATATTTGTTACATTTTTTGTATTGAAGTTGCTTAAATCCAGACTTGTAAGCGATTTACAGTAAGCGAACATATCTGCCATATTCGTCACTTTCGCGGTATTGAAGTTGCTTAAATTCAAACTTGTAAGTGATCTACAGTCGAAAAACATTCCGCTCATATCTGTTACATTTTTTGTGTTGAAATTGCTTACATTCAAGCTTGTAAGCGATTCACAGTAAGCGAACATAGAGTCCATACTTACGACCGGCACGCCGTTATACATGCCGTCCGGAGCCGGGTTTGGCAGTGGATCGCCGGTGCGCCAAGTAATGTCGCCGGCAGTAAATTCGCCGCCCGTGGCTTTGTCTAATTGTGCTCTGAAACCATTCGACAAACTGACTGCGTAGCCTCCGTTGTTTGGGGTGTAGGTATAAAAGTCGGTATAAACCGTTTCTAAATCGTCTATATTAATAGGATTGTTCTCGGAGTCGTCCGAGCAGTTTGTCAGCAACATTCCGCAAAAAACTATTGCGAATATCGATAAGAATTTTCTCATAATGATTTTTCTTTGTTTTGTAAAAAAAATAGTCGAAATACCGTGTGCAGTATTTCTATATGTAAGAACACATCAGCGAAAAAAATATTACATTTTTATATAAAAATGCCTCATGGAGCATAGTGGGCATGCTGTATAAAGTACCATAAGCAATTCCGTAAATGTTCTATATCTGTACTTAGAAGAACATAAATCAATCTATACTACCAAGAGGCATTTTTATAAACGCTTAAACAAATAAATTATTTCAATATGTAAGAACACATCAGAGAAAAAAATATTACATTTTTATATAAAAAATATTATTATTCCTTTAGGGGATTGCGGGGCAAGCCCGCAATGACGCCGTTACCTTTGGGGGATTGCGGTTTCCCCATTGTCTCTTTTTTACCGCCACACTCGCACAAGGGGTTGAAACCCCTTGTTATAAGAAATATGGTGATAACAAGGGGATTTATCCCCTTGTCTTGTTATAAGAATGTATGTCTTCAAAGGGATTGCGGGTCAAGCCCGCAATGACGCGGACGTTCTTTCTACACGTGAGAGGGGTCGCGAAGCACCCCTCGTGAAAAGCCCACGAAGTGGGTAATAATTTATTTTTCTTCTTATTTTTATTATTCTTATTATTGTTAACGGGAGAGACTCTGCCGGGGGTGTCATTTTGCGATGTCATACAATTTATAAAAATATATTCCGTCTATATTTGTTAGCAATTATTGTAAATTTCTTTAAACATAAACGGACTTATCGATGAGCGATAATTTACAGACTCCGCCCGAGCCACCAAAAAAAGGCACGGGCAGGTACATCGACGCGGCATTTATTCTCTTGCTCGTGGTTTCGGTGTTCGGATTTTTCTGGGGGGCAATCTCCGGCGGCGGATTTAACGCTACCGACAATATCGCCTCCGGCAGCTTCGCCAACTATCTCGGCGACGCAAAAGAAAGCGGGAATTTCCCGCAATGGATTAGCTACATTTTCGGCGGAATGCCGAGCTTCGCGTCGCTATTGACGACCGGAGTAAGGTCTTGGGACATTATCGGAACCCTTTTCCTCGAAATCACTCGCGCCGTGGGCGGAATATTCTCCAGCGACGTTGCGCGAGTAATCACTTTTTATATTTTCTACGGCATCGGCATGTATTTGCTTATGCGTACGAAAAAACACGAACCGTTCGTTGCGTTCATGACCGGCTTTGCCGCGATTTTCTCGACTTACGTAATTACATGGGTGATGATCGGGCATAACACAAAACCAATCGTGCTCGCGATGTTTCCGTATATTTTCATGCTTTTAGAGCGATTAAGGATAAAATTCTCGCTGCTATACGCTGTGCTGCTCGTTTTTGCGATGCATCTCATGCTGGAGGGCAACCACGTCCAGATGATGTTCTATGGCGCAATTGCAGTAGGAATTTACTTCCTGTTTGAATTAATCGGCAATTTGAACAAAAAAGCCGAACTCGTAAAGGTATTTCGCTCGGCCGGATTAATCGTGCTGGCAGCGGGATTTGCGTTCCTGATGAGCAGCGACCGCTATATGGCGGCGCTCGAGTACACTCCGCATTCTACTCGCGGAAAAGCCCCGATTACCCAGATCGAGAAAAATCACGCTGACGGACCGAAAAAAGACTATAGATATTCGACTATGTGGTCGTATGCTCCGAGCGAGACCATGTCGTTCCTCGTGCCGGGATTCTTCGGGACGAAGCCGGTAGAAGTTCAGGGCAACGAACAGCCGATTTATTTCGGCGCAAAGGAGAGCGAAGACTCACCACCGTATATGGGAATCGGATTTCTCGCTTTGGCGATTATCGGCGTAATTCTTTATCGTCGCGATAATTTCGTGCTGGCGATGGCGGGCGTCTCGATTGTCTCGCTCGTGATGTCGTTCGGCAAAAACTCGCCCGGCTCTGATGCCTGGTATGTAGTGATATTTATGTTCGGACTGATGGCATTGCTCGCATATTATTTCCGCAAAGGGAAAGTAGCGTCTACGTATTTCTACGTATACGCGGGCGTATTTGCGATTTATTTGCTCGGACTTTTCGGGATAATCGGTTTCGATATGTTCAAGTTGTATGACTCAATGTTTGCATCGCTTCCGATGTTTTATACTTTCCGCGCCCCGTCGATGTCGCTTGCGTTAATGCACTTTGCAGTGCCGGTTCTTGCGGGCTACGGCTTGAGCGGAATTATCAAAATGCGCTCCGAGATGACTAAAAACGAACGCATTCTCGTCCTCTCGACGATTGGCGTAGCAGTTGCGTTTATGCTTTCCGGCTTTATTTATCAGTCCGGATTTCAGGAAACGTTTATCGGCTATATAAATGCGAAACTCGCGCCGATGATGCAGGGACAGGATTTGCCGACCGAGATCAGCGAGCAAATTTTCAGCGGAATGATTTCTGACTGGTACTTCTCCGCGTTTGTTTTGCTGGCGTTTGCGGTATTGACTTATATGTTTGTAAAAGCAAAACTCGGCAAGACGGTATATTTTGCGATTATCGCGGTTATATTTATGATCGATATGTTCCGCGTTGATACTCGCGCAATGAAAACCGACGACACCGGCTGGGACGAAGCAGTTTTTGCGCCGTACCAACAGCTTTATGCACCGGTTATCGCAGATAAGGGACTTTTCCGCGTTGTTGACTTTGTAGCGCAGCACGGTAATTTGCCGGCATATTTCCGTATTCAGAGCGTCGGCGGCTATCATGCCGCAAAACTCCGCGTTTATCAGGATTTGATGGATGTGGCGAATGTCGGGCAATTTGCGGGTTCTACTCATCAACTTGTGAATCCGTTCCTCTGGGACTTGATGAATGTGAAATATATTATTGATGTGGATCGCCGCAGCCAACAGCAGGCTCCGCAGGTATTTCCGAACCGCACCGCACTTCCGCGCGCATTTTTCGTAGCGAATGCGGCTGTGGCTCGTCCGATGCAGATCCTCGAGCATCTCCGCGACGCAGATTTTTCACCACGCGACACAGTCTATGTAGAAAAAGCACTTGCGCAGCAGATTGTTCCGCCGGACTCAACCGCAAAAGTCGAGTTCACGAATTACGAGAACGAGCGTCTTCGCCTTCGCACGACGACCACCGGCACGAATTTCCTCTTCCTGAGCGAAATCTACTACGAACCGTGCTGGAAGGCAACAATCGACGGCAAGCCGACCGAGATCATCAAATCGAACTATGCGTTCCGCGGCGTAATTGTTCCGGCGGGCACGCATACAGTCGAAATGGTCTATCATTCGGATAAATTCGAGAGCGGCAAATCTCTCTCGCTCGCAACGAATATTGTGTTCATTCTTTTGGCGGCAGTCGGCATTTTCTTTGAATGTCGCCGTCGTAAGCAATCTTAGTCCCTCGCAATAATTCGAAATTTTATCGTAGAGACGTCACAATGTGGCGTCTCTTTTTTTTTCTGTTAATAACTCTAAACGGGCAGACATACGGTTTGCCCTACGCAATATCTATCTTCTCCGTTCGTCATGAATATATACAAAAAAGGAAATTTAACCATTTATGAAATACACTAATTCATGGACAAACTTACAATAAACCAATATAAAAGTTCTTTCGATGCAATTACCCAATATATTGAAAACGAACAACACGAACAGGTTGAAATTTGGTTTGCAAGAGAATTGCAAACAGTTTTGGGATATGCCCGATGGGAAAACTTTGTTGTGGCGATTAATCGTGCGGTAGAATCGTGCAAAACACAGGGTATCAATGTAGATGACCATTTTCGTGAGGTCACGAAAATGGTCGTATTGGGTAGTGGTGCTAAACGTGAAGTAAAAGACTACATGCTTACTCGTTTCGCGTGCTACCTTATTGCTCAAAACGGCGATCCAAAAAAGGAGGAAATTGCCTTTGCCCAAAGTTATTTTGCCATTCAAACCCGGAAAATTGAACTCATTGAAGAACGATTAAACCTGAAATCACGAATAGAAACGCGGGATAAATTAAGGGCTTCCGAAAAGCAGCTTTCTCAAAATATTTACGAACGTGGCGTCGATGATAAGGGATTTGGGCGTATCCGTTCAAAAGGCGACACCGCTTTGTTTGGCGGACACACCACCGAAGATATGAAACGTCGCCTCGGCATTAAATCAAGCCGCCCGCTTGCCGACTTTTTGCCAACGCTTACCATAGCCGCAAAGAACCTGGCAACCGAAATGACCAACTACAATGTAAGCGAAAAAGATTTGCAGGGCGAA
The DNA here is from genome assembly GCA_028691175.1 of Candidatus Kapaibacterium sp. Taxonomy (GTDB): domain Bacteria; phylum Bacteroidota; class Ignavibacteria; order Kapaibacteriales; family UBA2268; genus CALLXS01. The sequence continues at coordinate 6,964 of JAQUZU010000027.1, forward strand.
TCATCGATAACCGACGAGCATGTACTAAACAATAAAACACTTCGCGAAATGCTGGACAAACGAGGCATTAAACCCGAAGAATTGCCGCCTGCCGAAGACATTAAAAAGCTGGAACGCCATGCGGCAAGCGATGAAAAGAAAATTGAACAATCAACCAAGAAACTTCCGAAAGATGAGTGAAACATGCGGCGGATTGTTTATGAGAAGTGCTGCTTTGACCTCTTCCTCATGCCGAATATTTATTTCGCATGCAAAAATTATCTCTTTGCATTTATCGCACAAAATACATATAAAGTAGTCGAATTTGACCACTTTAAATCGCAAGCCGGGTTGCCAAGTTTTGGGATAAGCCCGATGGGAAAACTTTGTTGTGGCGATTAATCGTGCGGTAGAATCGTGCAAAACACAGGGTATCAATGTAGACGATCATTTTCGTGAGGTCACGAAAATGGTCGTATTGGGTAGTGGTGCTAAACGTGAAGTAAACGCCCACGCGCGGTTGTTTCTAACTGTAAACGGGCAGACATACGGTCTGCCCTTTTTTTTTGCGTAAAGGTCGCACTTTCTGCATAAGATTAATTTCCCGTTCACAATTTGTGATCGCAGTAAATTGTATGTAAATATATAATTTGGCAGAATTTTGAGCGTGGAATCTTTTAAGACCGTCCAAAATGTGTCCGCAATATTTTCCGTAATTTTGTATTCAGAGATACAAATCAACAAACGGAAAGGAAGCATTATGGCTAAATACAGAAACGTAAACACAGGTTTTTGGACTGATACAAAGGTTCTCGAGCATATGCCGCGCGACGAGAAATTTTTCCTCCTCATGCTCCTTACGAACCCAAACACAAATCAAGTCGGCTGCTACGAACTCGGGCTGCGTCAAATGGAAATATTCTCGACTCTCGAGCGCAAGGACGTCGAAAAATGCATTAAGTCATTAACATCGCTCGGAATTATCGAATTTTCGCCGGAGACGTCGGAAGTCCTGATTATCAACTGGCACAAGTACAATTGGACGGCTTCGAGTTCCGTGAAAAAGTGCATTCAGACGGAGTTCGCGCAGGTAAAAAACCGGAGATTTCGCCGAATTTTATTAGATATTTCAGCACAAAAGGACTACGGCTTGGTTGCCGAAAAAGATGATTTGCCGGCAAATGCGGAAGCAGATTCCGAACCCGCTTCGCCGAATGAAGCCGACCTAGCGAAACCGGAAGTGGCGGAAACCGCCTCGCCTCTGCGGAAATATCTCGCCGAAAACTGCCCGCGAGTAGCTAAAAATTTTGCCGGACAAGAGCTTACGCAGAAGCAGCTCAGCGAAATTAACGCTGTGTATTCCGGCACGATGGTAAAAAAAACGCTCGACAATCTCGAAAATTATAAGGAGCTCGACAGCTATAAATCGCTGTATCTTACGCTCAAAGACTGGCTTAATCGCACTGATGAATATTACATAAAACAGTACAAATTAAAGGACTTACTCTGGCTTAATCATACTCGCGGGCAATTCGTCTATTCACGCTTCGAGGGCTATGAAACTGCCCACGGGAAGTTTTATCGCTACGCAAATCCGAAGGAACCTGTTACGATGTTTCGCCGGTGTGCTTTGCCTGAATCCGCATAAAAATCGCATTTATCACAATATCCGTTTCGCATAACCGTTAACTCTATGTAAAATTTTATGAGAAAGTAAAAATGGAAAAAATACAACTTGTGGTCTGCGCTTTGTCGCCGACTCAAAATGTTCAAAACGCCTTCTCGCTTTTGCTGCATTCGGTAAATAACATAGACACGGTGCACACGCATCTCTCGATCAATATCGGCATTTTCGAGGCGCAGGCGATAATTGCCGGGCTGGAAAAATTCGAGGCCGAGCGCCCGATGACGCACGATTTACTGAAAAACGTAATCGATAAATTCCGCGGAAAAGTAAATGAGGTATTCATATACGACTTGGTCGGGACGACTTTTTATTCGAAAATCATCTTCGACAACTGCGAAATTGAAGCACGCCCTTCGGATGCAATTGCTCTTGCGATTCGCTACAAGGCACCGATTTTTATTGCAAAAAATATCTGGGAATTTTGCGCTGTCTCGGACGATGCAATTAAAACCGAGAATAAAAATAAAATCATAATGAAGGAAAATCTTATCGCGCAAATGAAAATTCAGATGGCGCGTGCGGTTGAAGTAGAGGACTACGAGCGTGCCGCAAAACTCCGCGACGACATAAGTTTGCTTATGGATCAAATCGCAAAAGACGCAAACTAATTACGCAAAAATTTATAAATACCCGGAGAACACAATGAAGTCAATCTTATATGTAGCAATGTTTTTTGCGATGTCGCTCGGCGCAATGTCGCAGATTTTTTATGAAGTAAGCGATCCGGCGACGCCGAAAGCGAAAATGTATTTGCTCGGCTCGATTCACGTTGCGGATTCGACTTTTTATCCGCTCGATAATCGGATTGAAGCAGCTTTTATAGAAAGCAACGCTTTAGTAACCGAAATTAAAATGGATAACGCGATCGAAACTGCACTTCTGATGCGGAAAAAAATGATGTATGACAAAAACGACAGTCTCCGGGCGCATCTTGCGGACACGACTTACAATAAAGTAGTTAAATATTTCTCTAAAATCGGCATGGGCGAAGGCGCGATAAGACGTTTTTCGCCGGCAATGGTCTCAGTAACTCTGATTCAGCTGTCTGCAATGGATAGAGGCTTAGACGCAGAGTACGGAATCGATCAGCATTTCATAAAAGCTGCGGCAAATAAACCGCAACTTGGATTGGAAACCGCCGAGTCGCAGGTCGCACTGCTCGAATCCATGAACCGTTTCGAAAATATCGACGAGATAATTTCCGGCTTAATCGATAATCCGGGACAGGTCTCCACTCTTTTCGAGCAAATGACCACTGCATGGAAATCCCACGACGCCGAAAAACTCGCCGAAATAATCAACCAAGATGTACACTCGCCGGCAGAGCAAAAATTTAACGAGCAGATGCTCGCAGTTCGTAACGTGAATTTCTGCACCGGTATCAAAAAACTTCTCGCTGAGGGGAAAATTTATTTCGGAATCGTCGGCGCGGGACACTTGGTCGGCGCTGCCAGCACAATCGAAAATCTCGAAAAATCCGGCTGCAAAGTCAAGCGAATTTTGTAGCAAGCGATTAACAAGCAGACAAAATGAAGATAACTTTATATGTAGCAATTTTTTTTGCGATGACGCTCGGCGCAATGTCGCAGATTTTTTATGAAGTGAGCGATCCGGCAGTGCCGAATGCGAAAGTATATTTGCTCGGCTCGATTCATGCCGCGGATTCGACTTTTTATCCGCTCGACAAGCAGATTTATGATGCATTCAATGAATCCGATGCGCTAATAACGGAAATAAATCTTGAAGAAAAGGATTTGCTCGGCGCTTCTATCAACAAAGTTCTCTGCTATGCGGAGGGCGACAGCGTGAAAAATCATATCACGGACTCGACTTATGCCATGCTTTGCAGGTATTTCGAGGCAAATAATATACCGGAATATGTGTTTAACCGCTTTACTCCGGCATTAATTTCGATTGTAATCGATCAAATTGAAACCGAAAAAGCGGGCTTAAATTGCGAAGACGGTATCGACATGTATTTCACGAAAATTGCCGAAAATAGGGATATCATCGGGCTGGAAACTGCGGAACAACAACTTGCTATCATTCAGATGGTGAATTATTGCGACGATCCGGGCAATATGCTGTGCGAACAGATTAAATGCATCGAAAACGATATTTCGGATTTGCGCGAGATGATTGCCGCATGGAAAGCCCACGACGCCGAGAAAATCGATTATTTAGTAAAAGAAAATATAAAACAAGCTCCGGAATCAGAGCAAAAATTTAATGAGCAAATATATCAAACCAGAAATACAAACTTTGTGTCACAAATTAGGTCCTTTATCGGCTCGGGAAAAACGTACTTCGCGATCATCGGATCTGCCCACATCGTCGGGAATGGCGGTATCGCTGACCTATTATCCAAAGGAGGCTTTAATGTCGGAAAAATTATTTAATGGCGACGAAGGACTTTACGTTCACTTTCCGTTTTGCCGCCAAAAATGCCGTTATTGCGCATTTTATTCGGTTCCGGGCACGCCGGACGAACTTCGCGCCGATATCGACGCGTATATCGATGCACTTGGCTATGAAATGCAGGAATTTTCGGAGCGGAACCCTGATTTTATGCCGAAAACAATTTATATCGGCGGCGGCACGCCAAGTCTGATGAACTCGCGCCAGTTCGAAAATCTTTATCTCGCACTCGACGTAAATTTCACACTCGACCACGTAAAGGAATTTACTTTCGAGGTCAATCCCGGCATGATGCCGAGCGACGCAATGCTCGATATGATGCAGAAAAAAGGCGTTACGCGCCTGAGCGTCGGGACGCAATCGTTTGTCGATTCCGAACTGCAGTGGATGGGACGTATTCACAACGCAAAAGAATCAATCGAGGCAATCGACACTGCGCAACTTTTTCAGTTCGGACTGAGCTGCGACCTGATTTATTCCCTACCGGGACAAACCGAGGACGACATTAAGCGCTCGCTCGACATCTTAATCGACAAAAAAGTAAAGCATATTTCCGCGTACACGCTGATAATCGAAAAAGGAACGCCCGTCGGCGACGAACTCCTAAATTCGAATATCCCGAACGACGACGAGCGCGAGGGCGAACTTTTCGATTTTGTCTCCGAATATCTCCGCAAAAACGGCTATGACCACTACGAAGTATCGAGTTTTGCCCTAATCGAGAACGACGAGAATGGCAAGCCGATCGATAATCGCGCAATGCACAACCTAAACTATTGGCGTCACGGCAATTACGCGGGCTTCGGTGCGTCGGCTTACGGGCATTTTCCGGGCTATCATACCCGCAATTGCGCAGACTACAAGCAATATACCATGCAACTCGACGCCGGAACTCTTCCAACCGCGACCGAACGGCTCACTTTGCACCAGACAGTCGAGGAAATCGTCATGGTCGGGCTGCGTTCGAGCGAAGGCATTGACACAGACATAATTAGCCGCAAGTACGGAATTAACCCGATGCTCGGCGCGAACGGCCTCTTCTTCGACCAATTAATCGAAGACGGCTACGCCAAACGCGACAACAAGCGCTACTACCTAACTCCAAAGGGCTTTGCTATTTGCGATTTTATTCTCCGAAAGCTGGAATTTTAACTCACACGCGTGGAATTTTCATGAGGGGTACTTCGCTACCCCTTTTTTTTATAGATTTGGTATGGCGCAGAATTTATGAACAAATTTTCCCTGTTTTTCAAAAAGAGTTTTTTAAACTTTATCCACTAATTTTCCACAATTTATCAACATTTCGGTTTTTTTTTATGTGGAAAAATGCGGAGTTATTCACCACAAATAATTAAGCAGAGAATTCCACATTTCGATGTGGAAAATATTTCGACTTTTCCATACGTTTTCCAACGCTTATTTTCGATTTCCTCCGCCTCTAAATGTATGATTTATAGTTGCTTAATACGTGTCAAGTTTTTTTTATCAACTTTTCCACCATATAATAATAATAAAAAATCAGAGAAATAAAAAATTAATATTATTATATAGAGAGTGAGAAACAAGTTTTCCGATTGATTCATGCATATAAAAAAAAGGAATTGCCCGCAGACAATTCCTCATTCTTTATTTTTACAAAGAACTCTAATATGAAAAAGTTTTTAATTCTTTATTGTTGAAGAATACAAATCCTTCAATCGGCGGCGCAAGTGCAATACAGCATAACGTTTGCGCGCAAGCAAAGTATTTATGTTAATTCCGGTACGTCTGGACATTTCGCGGAAGGAGACTCCCTCGAATTCGTTTTTCACGAAGACTTCGCGCTGCTCGAGCGGCAATTCTTCCAGCCCGCTTTGTACGGCGTCCCAAATAGTTTTACGCATCAAATTGATTTCCGGCGTATTCGAGAGATCTCCGAGGAAATTCTCGAACGAGTCGATTCCGTCGTCGGACTGCCCCGGCGTCTGCATATTGCTAAAAGTTTCGGCACGTTTTTTTCTGTATGAATCGATAATTCTGTTTCGCACTGCAGTAAATACCCAAGAAGCGATGTTTTCGATCGGCTTTTGAACATTATTTGCCGCAGCGAGGACATTTGTAAAGACGTCCTGCAGAATATCTTCCGCTTCCTCTTGACTTCTCACGCGTTGGCGAATAAATCCGAGGAATTTTTTTCGGTCTGACTTAAAGAGTTTCTCGATTTGCTCGGTAACGCTCAAGTTAGGGTCAAGTTTTGTCAGGGCATACTTATATTCTTTTGGAGTCTGTTCTGTTTCTTTTTCTTTAACGGGAACCTCGACGTTATTTTCCATTTTGCCACCTTTCACGGCGATTAATCTTGATTACTATGTTGAGTATCAAAAGTTCTATTTCGTTGCCCTTTGCCTTTATTTTTCAATTATGGTTTCTTCTGCAAACCATGTACAACTTTATAGACACAATATTACGAAAAAAGTTGCACATAAAGAAGAAATATTTTAAAAATTAATAAAATATTTTAAAAAACAGAAAAATAATTTATAAATATGCGTGTCTGTACTTTTAAAGAAAAATTTCCTGTTTAATATTTAATTATTTACATTTACCCGATCAGATAGTCTAAAATTTCCTCGCGTTTAATTGAGACTACTCCCGGCTCCTCGCATACGATTCCGGCGGCGATGTTTGCTATTTCGGCTGCTTCGCGGATAGTTGCTCCGCATGAAATGCATGCGGCAAGCGTTGCTATAGTAGTATCGCCTGCGCCGGAGACGTCCGAGACGTTGCGCGCAACAGTCGGGATGTGAGTTTTTTCTGTCATGCTTTCGATCAGCATCATTCCGTTTGCGCCGAGCGTCATGAGGACGTTTTGTGCTTTTAGTTTTCGCTGTAGTTCGTCGCCGGCGGCGATGATGTTATTTTTCGTCTCGAGCTTTAGATTTAATGCTCTGGCGGCTTCGCTCAGGTTTGGTTTAAATACTGTAACTCCTTGATATTCAAAGAAATTATTGAATTTAGGGTCTACGTATGTCGGGATCATTCGGTTATGCGCCAAAGTGAGAATCTGCCTGATTACATTTCGCGACAAAACGCCTTTATTGTAATCTTCGATTATAATTCCCTGAATCGATTTTAACTTATCTATCTTTCGAAACATTTCGGTTGCGATTTTCGAGTCGATATCGTCTGTAATTTCGCGGTCTATTCGGGCGATATGTCTTTTATTTCCCATAATTCGGGTTTTTACGGTTGTAATTCGGTCGTCAGATGCGATAATTCCTTCGGTCGAAATTCCCTGAATTTCGGCATTCTTGCGGAATATTTTTCCGTCTTCGTCGTCGCCGATTGCCCCGCAGAGCATGGTTTTAACTCCGAGAGAAACAAGGTTTGCAGCAACGTTTGCGGCGCCGCCGAGGTGAATTGATTCGCGGACAAAGTCTATAACCGGCACCGGTGCTTCGGGCGAGATACGCGAAACTTTTCCCCATACATATTTATCGAGCATAACGTCGCCGATTACGATAATTGTTGCGTCGCCGATATTGTCTAAAATCGCGTGTCCTCGCGCTTTTGTAATGATCATCAGTATATCTTATATCAAATAATTTTCGTAAAATTTCTGCTTCATATTTACTTGCAGTTTATAATTTTGTAGAGCGGAATCGAAATCGCTGAAGACTAATCCGAGGCTGTCGCATGAAATTTCTGTTTTCAGTCCTCCGCGGAGCGGTCGCGGTGCTACCTGTTTCAGTTCGCTGCTCGGGATCATATTAATGATTGAATTCTCGATGTCTTCCGGCGCATATCCGAATATTCTTTCGACATGTTTTGCGATTTCGTATCGGCTGAGATACGTGCTTCCTCCTACGTGGAATACGCCGTATAATGAGTTAATTATGGCTGATTTCACTGCAAGGGCGATCTCGTTCGTGAGCACGGGATTACAGAATTGCGATCCGACGATACCGAAGGGCTTTCCTTCTTCAAATTTGTCGATCAGGAAGTCGATGAAATTCTTTTTGCCGAAACTCGATACGCCGAAGATTACATTTGTGCGGATAATCGTGCCTTTCATCATTCCGGTTCGGATAGTATTTTCGGCAATATGTTTGGTTTTTCCGTAAAATGAAATCGGATTCGGGCGAGCATCCTCTGAATACGGACCTTTTTCGCCATCGAAAACATAATCGGACGAGAACGAAATCAGGTGTATGTTTTTTATGCGGCAGATTGAAACGAGGTTTTCTACCAATGTAACATTCAGAGCGATTGCTTTACTGTGGTCTTTTTCGCATTCGTCGACATTTTCGGCACATACGCAATTCACGATGCACTGCGGCTGAATGAAATTTACCGCGGCTTTGAGTGCTTCGGGGTTCATATAGTCGCAAATAATAGGTTTAATGCGCAAAATATCGCGTGAGAAAACCTTTTCGCGAGTCATTAGAGCCAGTTCGAAATTCGTAGTAGAATATATATTTCTTGCTATTGCCTCTGCAGTTTTGGAGGTTGCGCCTATTATTAATATTTTCATGGTTTAAAATGTTTCACGTGAAACATAGTTTATACGGTAAAAACTATAATTTATCTATTTAATCATGAGTTGTATATTCAAAATCTTTATCTTATTTAAAATGTTTCACGTGAAACATTATTTTTTCAAGAAGACAGAAATAATCGACATATCGGTTGCGCTAATTCCGGGGATTCGCGAGATTTGCCCGAAAGATGTCGGCCTGATTTTAATAAGCTTTTCCATCGCTTCGGCGGAGAGTGATTTTACTTTAGTATAGTCGAAATCAACCGGAATGTACTTATTCTCGTTCTCTTTGAAGCGTTCGGCTTCCGCCAACTGATGTTTGATATAGCCTTCATATTTAATATTTGTCTCGACTTGGCGGAAAATTTTCTGTTTAATCAAGTTAATATCATAATCGTATAGAGCAAAAAGATCTTCAATTCGTGTATTAACCCGCTTCAAAAGGTTATATATGGAAGTTGTGCCGTCGATCGGCGATTCTCCGATTGAATTGAGATACAGGTTTGCTTTTTCAGGGGTAAGCTTATAGATTTTTGTCTGCGAAGTAACCAATTTAATTGCATCGGCATCGACTTCGCAAGAGCGGCGGTGCTCTTCGGTTAGCAAACCGGCTTTTGTTGCTTTTGTATGCAGGCGTGCTTCGGCGTTATCCTGGCGCAGGAGCAGGCGGTATTCCGCGAGCGAAGTAAACATGCGGTACGGCTCGTCGCTGCATTTATTGACTAAATCGTCGATCATAACGCCGATATAGGCTTCGTCGCGACGAAGTTCGAGCGGATCGCGCTCCATAATTTTCAGACCGGCATTTGCTCCGGCAATCAAGCCTTGTCCGGCTGCTTCTTCATATCCGGAGGAGCCGTTGACCTGTCCGGCGAAGTAAAGTCCGCGTATATTTTTGCTTTCAAGCGTGTGAAACAGTTGATACGACGGAAAATAATCGTATTCGATTGCGTAGCCGTAGCGTAAAATTTTGCAGAATTCAAGTCCGGGGAGTTCGCGCAGTCCGGCTTGCTGAATTGGAGCGGGCAAACTGGTTGAAAATCCGTTTACATAGATTGAATCTGTATTTAAGCCTTCCGGCTCGAGAACAATTTTATGGTTCGGATGGTCGGCAAAACGGTTTATTTTATCTTCAATTGACGGGCAATAGCGCGGCCCGACGCCTTTAATTTCACCGCGGAACATAGGCGATTGGTCGAATCCCATTCGCAGAATTTCGTGGCAACGCTCAGTCGTCATCGTCTGATAGCATTTGATTTTGTTTTCGACCTTATCGGTGAAGAACGAGAACGGCTGCGGATCAATGTCGCCTTCTTCCGCTTCGAGTTGGCTGAAATCTACCGATTTAGCGGAAATTCTCGGTGGAGTGCCGGTTTTCAGGCGTCCGACTTTAAATCCCATACTCTGTAATCCTTGCGAAATCATGTCGCTTGGCGATTCGCCGTAGCGTCCGCCGCGAGTTTTTTTCATACCTGTGTACATAACACCGTTCAGGAATGTTCCCGGGCAGAAGACCACAGCGAGTGCGGCAATAATGTCGTCGTGCATTAATCTTACGCCGCGCACAGTGTAGTTGTCGACTATAATTTCGATCGCAGTTTCTTCAATAACCGTGATATTTTTATGTTTTTCGAGGTAATCATACGCATAAACCGGGTATAAATCTTTATCGATTTGGCATCTTGGAGACCATACAGCGGGACCTTTTGAGCGGTTGAGCATTTTGAAATGAATTCCGGCTTTATCCGCGAGTTGTCCCATGGCACCGCCGAGAGCATCGATTTCGCGGACAATGTGTCCTTTTGCGGTTCCGCCGATAGACGGGTTGCAGCTCGCCATGCCTATTTTATTAGTGTCCATAGTTATGAGTGCGACCGAACAGCCGGTTTTCGCTGCTGCGCAGGCTGCTTCTATGCCGGCGTGTCCGCCGCCGATAACCACTACATTATATGCGTTATACATTCAGTTTTTCCTCGAATGTTTCACGTGAAACATTATATTTCACGAAAAATATTTATATAAAATTTATTTCCCGATGCAGAATTTCGAGAAAATCGCATCCAAAACTTCATCGTTAAAAGTCTCGCCGGTGATATTTCCGAGAGCCTCTGCCGCAGTGCGAAGATCGAGAATTACGACTTCGTTGCCGAGATCGCGAGTAAAAGAATCGCGAGCCGACTCGAGATAAGCCGTTGATTTGCGGAGCAATTCCGCCTGCCGCGCGTTGATATAGGTTTCCCCGTCGTCCGTGCCGAGCATCATATAAGTCTTTAAGATTACAGAAGTTAGCGTATCTATGCCTAATCCGGTTTTCGCTGAAATATAGACGTATGAATCGCTGTCCGTATTGTGCTTTTTGTTTGGATCGACCAGGCAAGCCGGCCCGTCCGGATAGAGACCGGGCAGCTCGACGCGTTCCGGATACCAAGTTTTATGCGGATAATCTTCCGGGCGAATCTCGCCCATTATGTCGACTTTATTTACGGCGACAAGTACCTGCGTATCCGGCGGGAAACTTGCGAGCATGGAGTTAACTTCTACAGAGTCGAATTTCGTGCCGTCGACCAATAAAATAATCAGGTTAACGGTTTTAATAATTTGTTCGGTCAATTTAATGCCTTCGATCTCGATTACGTCCCGGGACGCAGCGTTCAAGCCGGCGGTATCGACTAAGCGAATGGGGATATTATTGATATAGAAGCAGTCCTCGAGAAAATCGCGGGTAGTCCCGGGAGAGTTGCTGACGAGGGCGCGATTGCGGTCGAGCAGTGCGTTAAACAGTGTCGATTTTCCGCTGTTGGTTTTCCCGACAATAGCGACGCGGTATCCGTTTCGGAGGATTTCGGTGTTTTTTTCGCAAGAGATTGCTTTTTTGCAGGCAATGATCATTTCCGAGAAATCATTCAGCACCTTTCCCCTATCGATTCCGGGCAGGTCGCTGTCGAGAAAGTCGAGTTCGGTCTCGAGATCTGCGACAATTTTGACGATTTTGGAGCGAATGACGCGAATTTTGTCTGCCATTCCGCCTTCAAGAATTTTTGCGGCGGCACGGGCGCCCGGCGTAGAAATCGCGTGAATAAGGTCTGCGACGCTCTCCGCGGTCGGAAGATCCATTTTGCCGTTTATGAAAGCGCGGCGAGTGTATTCGCCGGGAGCGGCGGGCGAAACTCCGCATCTATAGAGCAAATCGAGAATCATGCCGGCGATCATGTTGCCGCCGTGGCAGGAAATTTCGACTATATCTTCGCCGGTATATGACTTCGGCGCGCGGAAAACCGCGACAGTTACGGTATCGACCAGCTCGGATTTCTTTTGGCGGATAAATGGATTTACGATCTTTCCGTAGTGAATGGTATGAGTATTCATATATACGACTGGCAACGAGCCGACAAAAATTCTATCTACCATCAGGAATGCTTTATCGCCGGAAACGCGTATCACCGCGATGCCGCCAAGTCCCGGCGGGGTTGCCAATGCTGCTATTGTAGTCATTTTATTATACTCTTCCAATTCGTAATTCTATATATAGTAACCAAAATTAAGAAAATATTTTCTATATTACAAGAAAAAAAAGGAATAACGCGGGAAAAAAGATTTTGTAGGCGCGGTTTACTTTTTGGATTACGGGGCGAGGTGAAAAGACGAAGACTTTCAGAAAAAAATATTCTCAAATAAAACTTGATTTATAATAAAAAATATATTAAATTGCGTTATTACAAAGAATATATTAAAATGTAAGAGTTGTATATTGTTCATTAATAGAGAAAATAATAAATAAAAAAACTATAACTAACAGAAATATAAAATAATTAAACAAAAAGGGGGGTAAAAAAAAGAATAAAGAAAGGATTTCTTTGATTTTACAAAAAAAAAGGCGGTGCTACGAATAATGTTGTACCGAATTAGCACTTTCCGAAAAAAACGGAATGCAATGGCACGCGGACGAACAATGTCTGCACGATTTCAAAAATAATTTTTTAAATAATCAAGAAAGTTTTATAATGAAACGATTAAACAACTTCTTGCTTCTATGTCTGTTTGGAATTCTGTGCACGGTGGCTTCGGCTATGGCGCAGGTTGAGAATCCGAGTATTCAGGCGAAAAATATTGTATTCTACGGCTCCGATGACGACGGCTACATAGTTAGATGTACCCGCGGTAACGGTAACGGTCGCGTATTGGTTGCGCAAA
>JAQUZU010000028.1 GCA_028691175.1 Candidatus Kapaibacterium sp.
GAGTGTTTAGGAGAAAAATATTAACAATTTAATTCAAAAAGAGGATAAACTATTATGTATCTAAGTATTTCAATTTTTATCATTGTATTTATAATGTTGATAATTTCACTATCAAAAACAGTGCAAGTGCGAAAGTTATTAAATAAAAAAACAAAAAATCAAATAGAATTTGAATTAGAGAATAATGAAAATAGCACATTGTCTCAGATTGTTTATAAATTAACAACAACGTATAATTATAAGTTAAATAGAAAAAATGATAATCAATATGTGATTTCTGATAAAGTTTCATTTTTTTCGTGGGGTAACTATTATTTAATAGAAAATAAAGATGAGAGAATCAATGTATATCTTGTTCCAAAGTATTTATTTGAATATAATTATTTGGGTAAATTTGGAGATCGATTACAGAAATTATAATCACATGTTGAAATAATAAATAGTGCTTTTTAACAGAAAATAATCCTTGGTGGCTTTGTAGCCGCCAAGATGATTTTTGCGTACTTAAAACATTACCTCCCGACAAATAATTTCTCCATAGCTCTCCATTTCTCTCAAAGTAATCTAATCCTATTATTCCTACCTAAAAATTAATAAATTTCAAAAAAAATCAAATAAAGTAAAAAATAATTTGGAAATATAAAAATATATGTGTACATTGCATACCACAAACAACAATATAAAAACATATGAAAGGTATAAAAATGACGGTATGTAAAAACTGCGGTGCTGAATTAGAAGATGGTGCTGTATTTTGCCCAAAATGTGGAGCTAATCAAAATATTAATGGACCAGGAGTATCTGAAAAGGAATTTATTACTACATTATTGTTATTACTTCATTTGGGGGCGACTGGCGCACATCGCTTTTATGTAGGGAAAACCGGTACTGGTGTTTTGTATTTCTTTACACTTGGATGTTTGGGAATCGGAGTGCTTATCGATCTAATTAATCTTCTTACTGGAAAATTCACAGATAGTAATGGCAAAATTGTAAAAAATAGTAAGTAATATTATTAAAATACAAATACGATTAGGAGCTTTTAAGCTCCTTTTTTTTTGTGTGATTATCTTTGTTTTGAAAAAAATTCGATATAATTTTGCAATAAATAAATGAATTATTGCAAGGGAAAAATGAAAGTAATAAATTCTGCATTGTGTAAAAAAACTGCTCCAACAAAAAATGTTCTGCAAGTAGAAGGAGATTGCGGAGCAATCTCGCAAAGAAAAGAGAGCAAAATAAAAAAATAAAAAAGCTTGGTTATTAAAAGAAGATTTCGTATATTAATAGTACAAAAAATTTGAAAAATAAATGAGATGAAAAAAAACTCAAAATTAATATTTATCGCGATATTCCTGCTGATTTTGACAGGAAATCTCTATGCGGACGACTTCGAAAATCTTGAAAAAAAGATAAAAAACGCGAAGCCGAACGTCGAGAAAGTGTCGCTATATGCCGAAATTGGTGAGATTGTAGCGCGAAATACCGCCCTCGACAATTCAAAATTGCGATACATTCTGCAGGGAATCAAACTTGCGGACGAACTTGAGGATGATAAAAATAAAGTAACACTTCTGAACCTGATGGGCATCGCCAAACGAAATCGTGGAAAGTTCGACGAGGCGAGAAAATTTCACTTGAAAGCACTTGATGTTGCGAAAAGTAAAAATTTGCGAAAGGAAGAAGTTGCGGCATTGAATAACCTCGGCGTGGTTTGGCGCCGGATGGATCAACTGAAACAGGCCGCACAATACCACAACAAAGCACTGAAAATTGCGACAAAAATCGGCGACACCGCTGCAATTGAAATCTCCTGTAACGGTCTTGGAAATATTAACCTTACGCTCAAAAAATATGAAATAGCACGGGAAATGTTCGAGCGCGCACTCGAAATACAACTGAAAATCAAAAACGATCTCGGAGTTGCAATCAACTACAACAACCTCGGTGCCGTAGCCGAAAAACAAGGCAATTATAAAAAAGCAATAGAATACTACAATAAATCGAATTATTACGACAAAAAAATCTCCAGCACTCGCGGCCAGGCAATCAACTACGAATCCATCGGAAATATCTATCGCGAGATGAAGCAGTACGACAAGGCAATAGAACTCTATAAGCAGGCAATAGAAATCAACACTTTGCAGAAAGACGCCTTCTACATGTGTAGCGTGCTGGTCAATCTCGGCGACGCATATATGCACGTTGGCAAGCTTAATGACGCGGAGCGTACTCTCAAGCAAGGGCTTAAGACAGCTCTGAAAATCAAAGCAAACACGACAATTCAACTTGCATATGCACAGCTTTCCGAACTCGAGGTGAAACGAAACAACTATAAAGCCGCCTACAACTACCAACTGAAGGCGCGCAAAGTCGAAGAAGTGATAATGAGCAGTTCAACCAAGGAACTGATAACCGAACTAAACGCACGCTACGAAATGGCGACTGCCGAAACCAAAATCGCAACTTTGGAGGCAAGGCAAGGGCAGCAGACATCGAAAATTATTTTTTTCGTTGCTGCGGCAATAATACTGCTGATTTTAGGTTTGTTTATGGTTGTCAGAGCACGGCGAGCTAGAGAATTAGTGGAGAAAAACCGCTTAATCAGCGTGAATATTGAGAGCCTGATGAAGCAAACCGACCGAATGGTGAAAATCGATAACACAAAAAACAGACTGTTCTCGATTATCGGGCATGACCTGAAAAACCCGCTTCATTCGATTTCGTTCGCAACGGATATGCTCATAAATTATTCCGATTTATATAATAAAGAACAACTGATGCGTTCATACGAAGGAATTGCAGAGGCGGCGAAGGAGATAAACGAAATACTCGATAACCTGTTGCTTTGGTCGCGTGTGCAGGCCGGCAATGTTAAAACGACTATTGCGCCGACGAACCTGGCACTTATATTGAGGGATTCGAAGAAAGTGGCAAGTACGCTTATCGGAGATAAAAATATTAAATTTGAGATTACAATTCCGGAAGATATAGAAGTGATGAGCGATATGAACATCTTGCGGGCGATTGTGAAAAATCTGATGCAGAATTCGATTAAATTCACCGACGAAGTAGGCACTTTAAAAATTGAAGCAGTCGAAATGGACGACGATGTCCGCATTTGCGTCTCCGATACAGGCATAGGAATGAGCCCGGAATTGATAAATTCGATTTTTAATACGAACGATTCGAAAGTGCAGATTAATCACGACGAGCCGAATACATACCTCGAAATGATTATCACTAACGAAATTTTGAAGCAAATGGACGGAAAAATGTGGATAGAAAGTACAGTCGGAACCGGCTCGCAAATATATTTTACATTAAAAAATGCAAAAAAATCAAAAAAGATTTGGTAATTTAAGAATAAGTTCGTAAATTTGTATTCCGATAAAGGACGGGGCGTAGCGCAGCCCGGTAGCGCATCTGGTTTGGGACCAGAGGGTCGGAGGTTCGAATCCTCTCGCCCCGACGTCCAAGAAATTAAGTCGAGATTATTCTCGACTTATTTCGTTTACAATCAAATAATATTTGAAAACATACGTTTATAATTATGACTAATTCCCTAAAAACTTATTTGGAGTACTGTCATGAAAAATGAAAACGACAAAGATGATGAAATGATGGTGATTTTAACTGAAGCCGGCACCGAACTCGATGCCGAAATCATTAAATCGCAACTTGAAGAAGCAAACATCAAAAGCAATCTGATCTCGAATATCGATTCTACACGTATGATGATGATCGGAAAAAATGCTGTCGTCAAAGTCTTCGTAGCGAAAAAAGACCTCGAAGCGGCTTCGGAAATTCTAGACAATATTTCGTTCGATATGCCGGACAATATTGACGTAGGAGAAGAAGAAAAATGAGAAAATTGAATCTCTGGCTGGCTGCGGCACTGTTAGTGCTTGCAGCCGCCTGTTCAAAAGATGAAGTGGTGATTAACAGCAGTGGCGATCAGGCGTGGAAAATGCTTGCCTCGACCGGTGCAAATGTGGCGATGATTTCGCAGCCGAGTGGTAATATTGTGAAAAATAATTTCGCACAGGCAAGCGGAACAATCACGAAAATGGCGACTTTTGGTGGGCGAATTTATCTGCTCGCGAAGGACGATTATAAAATTACGGTTGTCGATGAGGTTTCCGGCGAGCAACTCGCCGTGCTGGATTTTTCGGCTTCGCAACTGATGCCTAGTGCAATCGCGTTTGCCAATGCGACTGACGCGTATGTCGCACACGAAAACTCGGATAAAATTTCGCTCGTAGATATATATTATAATAAGGTTGTGCGGCAGATAAATGTCGGCAATAATCCGACCGATCTCGCGTATTTGGCGAGCGGATATATTGCGGTAGCAAATTCCGGTTCGAATAGTGTAAGCATTATAAATACAAAGACTTATGCGAAGGAACGGGACGTAGCGACTAATCCGGTTCCGGCTTATGTCGGTGCGACTGACTCGAAGAAAATTTTTACCATAGTTTGCCGCGGAAACGGCAAAGACGGCTCGGGCGAGAAAACCTCGGGCTATGTACAGTTCTTAAATCCGGCGACCGGAGAAATAACTTACACGAAAGAAATTAAAAACTTGGGCATAGACGGCAGCGAAATTACTCCGCGCTCTCTTGCAATCAACGAAAAAGGGCTGGCATTTATTGCGACAAATTACGCAATGTATAAACTAAACACGAAACTAAAATCGCCGGTACTGTCGGTAGTAAAGCGCGACGACTTTGCCGGAGTAAGTTATAATTACGCTTTGCAGGAAATCATAGTGATAAAATCGGACGGCACCGCTTATGCCGCAGATAATACAACTGCTTTAAAAACATACGACTTAGTCCTGCCCGGAACTTTCGGCGCAGTACTGTCGCTAAAATAAAACATGGACAACAACAATTATATTTACGGAAAAAATGCCGTCGCGGAGGCTCTCGAAGCCGGCAAGCCGATCGAGAAAATTCTCGTATGCTTCGGTAACCAAGCCGTCGGCGGAATGTCGCGGATTTATAAACTTGCGAAAGACGCCGGAGTAGCCTGCGTCTCTTATGACAAGCGGAAATTTATGGCGCTCGAAAAAGAACTTTGCGGCAAAGGCAGCGAGGGCAATGATACTAATGCACTGAAAACTCAAGGAGTTATCGCGATGGTGCGTACATTCGACATTCTTGAAGTCGATGCAGTGATTTCGATTCTCGGCGAGGAAGTAAATCCGGTAATCGTCGTGCTCGATGAAATCGCCGACCCGCATAATCTCGGAGCAATTGCACGCAGTGCCGAATGTGCCGGCGCAGGCGGACTGATCATCACAGAAAGAAATTCCGCACCGCTCTCGCCCGCAGCAGTAAAGGCAAGCGCCGGAGCACTGGAGCATATTCCGGTTGCGAAAGTCGGAAACCTCGCGAACACACTCGAAAAACTTAAAGCCGCCGGATATTGGATTGTCGGCACGGACGGCGCCGGCGACCGCGACTATACCGACGACATTTACGACCGCCCGATCGCGCTCGTAATCGGCTCCGAAGGCAAGGGCATGCGCCCGCTAATCGAGAAACACTGCGACTATCTTGTGCGCATTCCGATGCGTGGCAAAATTAATTCGCTGAACGCCTCCGTGAGCGCCGGAGTTGTCCTCTTTGAAATGCTCCGCCAGAAAATGGCTCGCAGCAAGGCATAAAATGCAATTTTTGCAAATTTAGGGCGGCCGCCGGTTGCCCTTTTTTGCTTTTATATATGCTGAAAAATATATAGTAAGTATCGTAAATCAATATAAAACATAGACTTATGAATAAAGAAATAGCAATTGTGCTTGTTAGTGGCGGGATGGATTCTGCACTGTGCCTCGGGCTTGCGGTCGATGCGGGCTATGAGCCGGCGACTTTGCATTTAAATTACGGGCAGCGCACGCAGACGAAGGAACTCGACTGCTACAAGCGTTTGAGCGACCATTACGGCGTCGAACACCGCCTCGTGGTCGATGTAAGCCATCTTGCGGCGATTGGCGGATCGAGCCTGACCGACAAAAATATCGCCGTGCCGCATCACGCGGAAAATTCCGCAGATACCGCGAATGTCCCGAACTCTTACGTCCCGTTTCGTAACGCGAATATCCTTGCAATTGCGACAAGTTGGGCAGAAGTAATCGGTGCAAAACATATTTTTATCGGTGCGACGCAAGTCGATTTCAGTGGCTATCCGGACTGCCGCGAGGAGTTTTTCCGCGCTTTTCAGGACGTAATCAATACGGGAACGAAGCCGCAAACGCACATCACGATCGAAACTCCGATTATTAATTTCACGAAGGACGACATTGTTCGCCGTGCTCTCGAACTGAATGTTCCGCTCGAAATGACTTGGAGCTGCTACCAGAGCGAAGACGCCGCCTGCGGCGAGTGCGACTCGTGTCTCCTGCGGCTGAAGGGGTTTCGCCTTGCGGGCGAGATCGACCCGATACCCTATAAAAAGTAAAAAAAAAGGCGGATTTGAGTCCGCCTTTTAATTAATGTTTCAAATGAAACTTAGAATACAACGCGTGTATTCGGGATTAGTTTCGCGATTTCGTCGATTTCCTCGAATGTAAATTTATTTTTACTGAGATCGAGGTTACCGAGTTTTTTAAGTTTTTCAATTGACTGCGGGATCTCGGTTAATTCGTTGTTGCTGAGGTCGAGTTCCTCGAGTGCGCACAAGTTTCCGATTGATTCCGGCAGATTTACGAGGTTATTTTCATAAATGAGAAGCTTTTCAAGTTTATGCAGTTTCCCGATTGATTCCGGCAGAGTCTCGAGCAAGTTTTTGTATAATCTTAATTTTTGTAAATTTTCGAGTTTCCCGATTGATTCCGGCAATTCCTCGATATTATTTTCGTTTGCTTCGAATTTTTCGAGTTTGTGCAGATTTCCGATATTTTCCGGCAATGTTGCAAGGAGGTTATTGGAAATTCTCAGCTCGGTTAGTTTTTTCAGATTGCAAATTTCGTCCGGCAATTCTTCGAGATCGTTATCGCTCAGGACGAGATCGGCTAAATTTTCGAGTTTCCCGATTTCCGGAGAGATTTTCGAAATATCGTTATGGTTCAGTCCGAGCCACTCGAGATTCGTCATTTTGCCTATAAAATCAGGAATTTCCTCGATTTCATTCCAGCTTACGACGAGAGTTTTCAGTTTTTTGAGTTTCGTCAATTCTTGCGGCAAAGTAGAAATATTATTTCCGGAGATTTCCAGTTTCTCTAATTTTGCTAAATTGGCGATTTGAGGCGGAATGTGCGAAATCTGATTGTTAGTCAGAATGAGTTCCTTTAAATTCACGAATTGAAAGACTTCTTCCGGGAAGTTTTTGAGTTTCTTCAAGTGTAAGTCTAATTTAATTACGTTTTCCGGGCATGCAGCTGCCTCGGTAATATTGTGGAAGCTTCCGGCTTCCTCTGTCTGGTTGCTTGTATTTAAGCCCATATTACACCTCGCTTTTTATATTAGTTAATGTCATTTTTCAAAAATCTAAGTTATGGAAAAGAACTGATATTTCCAAATATATAACAAAAATATTTTCAATTATTTTTCGTGGCAAAAATTGCCGGGTTATTCGCTTATTCCTTTGTGGGAATGCTAAACGAATTAAAAACGGTTTTATTACTTAGATTTAGATTTATTTTTATTTTTGTGGAAAAAATACTTTTCCGGTGCATCATTCGTCTTTATATATTCAAAATTCTGCATCAAGCAGAAGCAGGCAAACATTATAAGAATGTAACACTAATAGAAATAAAGTTATGGAAGATAAGCAAAAAAATGCAGGAAACAAACCGCTTAGGAAAGCTTATAACAAAACCATAGATTTTGCAAAGACTTACTTGAAAAACGGAGAAGCAAAAAACATGTCCAAGAAAAATCAGCCCGAGGGCGCAATTGAAGACGAAAATATCGAGACCGAAAACGCTGAGAATACTTTTGACGAAAACGAAGTAAGCGAAATGCTCGAGAAAATTGAAAAGTTAACTAAAGAACGAGACGAAGCAAAGGAAACCATGTTGCGAAACGTCGCCGAACTGGAAAATTTCCGCCGCCGCTCGATGCGCGAGAAAGACGAAATCGTGCAGTATGCAAACGAGCGTCTGCTCTTTAAGTTCCTCGAGATTCTCGACACGCTCGATAAGGCTATTGAAGCCGGCAAAAAGTCGACCGACTATGCCGCGCTGCTACAGGGACTGGAAATGCTCGCCGCCAAGACTTCGAAATTATTCGAAGAAGCCGGCGTAAAGCCGATGCCGGATCCGGTAGGCGAAGATTTTAACGTCGATTTGATGGAGGCAATGCTGATGACTCCGAGCGAACTCCCGGAGGGAAAAGTTTTTGGCGTAATCTCGCGCGGCTACATGTATGGCGAAAAAGTCCTCCGCCACGCGAAAATTATTGCGTCGTCCGGTCCGGCTCCGGAAGCAAAAGCCGATGCGGAATAGTTGAATTTTTGAATAAGTATAACGAAATATAATGGAAAAAAAAGATTATTATGAAGTGCTCGGCGTCAGCAAAGGTGCGGACGCGGGCGAAATTAAATCGGCGTACAGAAAATTAGCGTTGAAATACCACCCGGACAGAAATCCGGATAATCCCGGAGCCGAGGAAAAATTCAAAGAGGCAACGGAAGCGTATGAAGTTCTTAGCGATCAGCAAAAACGCGACCGCTACGACCGCTACGGACACGACGGCATGAAGATGGGGCAGGATTTCGGCGGCTATTCAAATATGAACGACATATTCTCGCAATTCGGGGATATTTTTGGCGGATTCGGAGATATTTTCGGCGGTGGCTCGCGGAGATCTTCCGGACGCGGACAGCGTCCCGACGAGCGTGGCTCCGATCTGAAAATCAAACTTCCGCTCACATTAGAGGAAATTGCAAAAGGCGTCGAAAAGACGATCAAAATTAAAAAATGGGTGAAATGTGCTGACTGCGACGGCAAAGGTGCGAAAGAAGCTTCGTCGTTTGAAAGATGTCCGACCTGCGGCGGAACCGGCGAAATCCGGCAAGTTTCGCGCTCGATGTTCGGGCAGTTTGTGAATATTTCCGCATGTCCGAAGTGCAACGGAACCGGTCAAATTATCAAAAATCCTTGCCCGAAATGCCACGGCGACGGGCGAGTTCAGGCAGAAGATACGGTTAAAGTCAATATTCCCGCGGGCGTCGAAGCCGGAAATTACATTCCGCTGCACGAAAAAGGCAACGCCGGAAAACATGGCGGCTCGACCGGCGATTTAATCGTTATAATTGACGAAATCCCACACGATAAGTTCAAGCGCCACGACAACGACGTCGTATATCAATTAAATATAAGTTTTCCGGAGGCGACTCTCGGTACAGAAATCGAAGTCCCGACGCTCTATGGTGCTGAAAAAATCAAAATCGACGCCGGCACACAGCCCGGCACGAATATCCGCATGAAAGATAAAGGCATTCCATACCTCAATTCATACGGCAAAGGGGCGCAAATCGTCGTAGTAAATGTATATGTTCCGAAAGATTTGAATGCAAAGGAAAAGCAACTCGTCCGCGAACTTGGCGATATGTCCGGTTTCAAGCCGGATGCCGGCAAATCCGGCTCGAAGAGCAAAGACTTTTTCGGCAAAGTAAAGGACGTTTTTTTCCAATAGAAGTTTAACCTAAACGATTGAAAATAATGAACATAGAGCAAATCATAATATACGAACAGGACAACTATCTGGCGTTCTATCCGTTTTCGATAATGCACCCGGTCTGGGAGCTCCGCGTCGGTGCGATGCGTCTGTTCGAGAAATATCGAAACATCTATCCGGAAATTCCGATCGTTTTTCATTCCAAGCGCACGCTGCAAATGCTGTCGTTCCTCGAGAGATTCGGACTTGATAATTCGCCACTCGAAAAGCGAAACACGCTGATCGTAACGGCAGGATTTCTGCCGGACAAAATGCTGATGGACGCGATGGAAAAACGAATCGAAGACGCCGGCGGATGCTCGTTCGCATTCCGCGACCGCAAGCGGACTGTCGCACTTTACCTCCGTGCCGATGAAATTATCAGTACCGAAGGCGAATCAGTCGAGTTCCTTCGACGTATGATAAATGAATATTCGCTCATGTTCGAAGGGGCAGAACTTGCCGAACTCGGCCGTCTCGAAGCCGAAGCCGAAAATCTTTGGTCTGCGATATACCACAATGCAGAGGCAATCCGCTCGGACAGCGTATTTTTCGACGACTTTCGGCGATTTGAGCAGAGCCGTTTCCCGCTCGTTGCCGCGGTAAAGCCGGAAAATATTCGCATAGGCGCAAGCGTCAAAATCGCTCCGCTCTGCTCATTAGACGCAACTGACGGAAAAATTATCATCGACGAAGACGCTGAAATTATGTCCGGAACGACGATTATCGGTCCGGCGTATATCGGCAAAAACACGAAAATCAAAGTCGGCGCAAAGATTTATCCCGGCGTTTCAATCGGCGAACACTGCAAAATTGGCGGTGAAGTCGAGGATTCGATTATCCAGGCATACGCGAACAAGCAGCACGACGGCTTCCTCGGGCACTCCTTCCTGAGCGAATGGGTAAATCTTGGTGCAGGCACGAACACGTCCGACCTCAAAAACACCTATGGCGAAATTGTAATCGAAATTGAAAAGTTTGCGCTCCACTCCGGACGGCAATTTCTCGGTCTGCTCTGCGGCGACCACACGAAAAGTGCAATCGGCACTTCGTTTGCGACCGGCACAGTCGCGGGAATCTGCTCCAGCGTGGTTGCTCGCGGGCTTACTCCGAAATCGATTCACTCGTTCTCGTTCGGTGGCGAAGAAAATTCGCCCTATCTCGACATTTATAAAGCCGAAACCATTGCACGGAAAGTAATGGAACGACGCTCGCGTTTCCTGTCTGATGTAGAAATCGAATTGATGCACAAAGAATTTGAAAACACAAAAAGGATTTTCGGCAAATGAAACCGGTCATAGTTGATGAAAATATTCCGTTTTTGCCGGAAATATTGCGGCAGAAATACGAGGTAATTACTTTTTCGGGACGCGAACTTACGCGCGAGAAAATTCTTGCCGCGGAGGCGGAAACTCTGTTTGTACGCTCAACTATCAAAGCGAATGCAGATTTGCTCGGCGGAACCGGCGTTAAATTCATTGTTACGGCGACTGCCGGCGATGACCATTTTGATAAAGATTTTATGCACGAAAACGGGATTTATTTCTCGAATGCCGCCGGCTCAAACTCGAATTCGGTTGCGGAATATGCCGTTTATGCGATTCTCACCGCGTATGAAAAGCGCAATCGCTCGCCGCGCGGCGAGACAATCGGCATAGTCGGTTTTGGCAATATCGGCTCGAAACTTGCGCATTACTGCCACGCACTCGGGATGCACGTTCTCGTGAATGATCCGCCGCTGCGAGCTGCGGGCGCGACTTTCCCGGACTACTGCGAATATGCCGAACTCGGCGAATTAATCGAAAATTCTGATGTTGTCAGCAATCATGTTCCGCGGATTCGTTCGGGCGAATACTGCACGATGAATCTCTTCAACGCGGAAAATCTCCGCCGGCTGAAGTCCTCGGGCGTTTTCATTCATGCGTCGCGCGGAGGAGTTGCAAACGAAACCGCTCTCGGCGAGTTCCTCGCGAAAAATTCCGCCGCAGACTTGATTATTGACGTTTATGCGGACGAGCCGCAGCCGAATGAAGCACTTGCTTTGCGTGCAATTATCGCTACTCCGCATGTTGCCGGGCATGCTTTCAACGGGAAACTTCTCGGCACGCTAATGGTTTTGCAGGCGTATAAAGATTTTTCGGGCGCGACTTTCGACGAAAGTCTCATCGAGGCGAATTCACGGCAATCTGATTTCAACGGCACGATGCCTTCGGAGGAAATTCTGCTTGCGAAAATTGCCGAATACAGGAATATTTCATCGGATATTGCGACTTTTCGCCGCTTGTTTACTCTCGAGCAGGCTATGCAGCCGGCTGAGTTCGATCGCGAGCGAAGATATTATCCCGTGCGATACGAATATTTGAAAATAATTAAATAAATACAGACAATGAATATTTTAGCAATAGAATCATCATGCGACGACACTTCCGCCGCAGTTGTAAGTGCTTACGACGTAAAGAGTAACGTGATTAGTTCGCAACTATTTCACGGGAAGTACGGCGGAGTGGTGCCGGAATTGGCTTCGCGCGCACATATCGAGGCGGTCTCGCATATCGTGAATGAAGCACTTGCGCAGGCGAACACGGATATGTCCGATATAGCCGCAATCGCAGTTACGTCGAATCCCGGGCTGGTCGGCTCGCTGATTGTCGGTGCGAACTTCGCAAAGGGGCTTGCAATCAAATATAATAAACCGATTATTCCGGTAAATCACATCGAGGGACATATCTTTTCAGGGTGCCTGTGCGACGAAACCCTGAAATTTCCGATGGTTGTGCTTGTGGTAAGTGGCGGGCATACGGCGATTTTCTTCGTTGAATCATACAATAAATATTCTATTCTTGGTGCGACAATCGACGACGCAGCCGGCGAGGCGTTCGACAAAATTGCTACGCTGATGGGCATGCCGTATCCCGGCGGGCCGCATATCGATAAATTTGCCGCGCTCGGCAATCCGAAAGCGTATGATTTCCCGCGCTCGATGAAAAATTCGCCGAACTACGACTTTAGCTTCAGCGGACTGAAAACTTCCGTTCGCTATTTCCTCGCGAAAGAATTTCCGCAGGGCATTCCGGACGAAAAGCGTGCGGATATTGCCGCGTCCGTCCAAGCCGCAATAGTCGATATTCTGGTTTATAAGACGATAAAAGCCGCTAAGGAGCACGGCGCGCACGCGGTAGTAATCGCAGGCGGAGTGAGTGCAAACTCCGGATTGCGAAAGGAAATGCAACTCGCCGCGGAGAAGCACGGCATCAAATTTGTAGCACCGAAAATGGGCTACTGCATGGACAATGCCGCGATGATCGGCTTTATTGCCGAACGAAAAGCCGAAGAAATTCTCGATGCCGGCAAGAAATTGCCGCGAAATATTTCGTTTGTGGTTTCGTCGCACGCGATTCGCGGACCGCGCCCGAAACGCTCGCATCCATTTCCAAAGAAATAAACGTTCCCTTTCTCGCAAATACGAAATTAATTTGCCTGAAAGGGATTTTTATGCTCAAAAATGAAAAATCGGCTTAATATTTGCTTGCTTATATCTGATAAATCGTGTAAAAAATTTGCGAAAGCACTATGTATAACCTGAAATTGCCGAATTTCGAGGGACCGTTTGACTTGTTGCTATATTTCATCAAGCGCGACGAACTCAATATCTACGACATTCCGATTGCGAAAATTACGGAGGAATTCCTGAAGTATATTCGCCTGATGGAGCAGTTTGACCTCGAACTCGCCGGCGAATTTCTCGTTATGGCGGCGACTTTGATGTATATCAAAACGCAGATGCTGCTCCCGCAGGAGGCTCTCGAGGACGGCTCGGAGCCTGAAGATCCCCGCACGCAGCTTGTTGAGCGGCTGCTCGAATATAAACGCTACAAAGAGGCGGCGTATAATCTACGCGAATGCGAGGACTCGCAGCGCTATGTTTTGTATCGCAAAATTTTCGACGAGGACAAACGCAACGCCGCGGAATCGCAAAAATATAACTACGCGAACGCGACACTTTTCGATTTAATGCGCGCTGTGCATAATGCGCTCAGCAAAAAAATTGAAGTAGCAGACCACCGGCACATTGTAAATATTTTTCCGGTATCGGTAGAAGAGACTTCAACGAGGCTGCTCGGCGAACTCAGGACGAAAAAACGCATCGAATTCGGAAAATATATCGCGGAGTTTTCGCGTCCGGTAATCGTCGTTACTTTCTTGGCGTTATTGGACTTACTGCGAAACGAGAAAATTAATCTCTATCAGGACGAGCCGTTTGATGAAATCATCATAAGCGAGCGCGCCGCATAAAAAGACCTCAAAAAAAGTCATATACCTTCCTTTTCAAAAAAAACCCCGTAAGCACTGCTCGCGGGGTTTTTAATTAATTCGTCGCAGAATTATTTGGTTCTGTAGAACACAACTCTTCTGTTTCTTTGTCTGTTTGCATCGTTTGTATTTGGTACGAGCGGTTCAGTTTCGCCTTTACCGCTTGTTTTCAAACGGCTGTCTGCGACACCGCGATTAACGAGCCATGCTTTAACGGAAGCAGCACGATCTTCAGAAAGTTTCAGGTTGGTTGCGTCATCGCCAACGTCATCAGTATGACCAACGATTTCGAATTCTGTATCCTGCATTTTCTGCATAGCGCGGAGAGCATTATTAAGGATTCTCTCAGACTTCGGAGTGATGTCTGCTTTACCTGTTACGAATTCGATATTACGGAGAATAAGTTTTTCGCCAACACCGATATTCATGATATCATCATCTGCATCCAGCGGATCAGCACCGTTCATAACTTCGACACCGTCTTTGATTCCGCCGCCATCAGTATCCGGATCGAGCGGGTTAGTCTTGTGTTTCTTAACTTCAGCGCCATCTTTCAAGCCGTCGCCGTCAGTATCCGGATTATTCGGATCTGTACCTAAGCGTACTTCTTCTTCATCGATCAAACCGTCGCCGTCAGTATCTTTTGCAAAGCGTGCGATAGTGAAATGAACGCCCAAGCGAGCGAACCAGTTACCATCTTTGACATCGTCATATACCGGGTTAAAGTCATCGGATAAAGAGAAATTAACGCCTGCGTTTAAGTCGAAAGCAGTAACATCGTTCAATTCGTATTTCACACCGAGAGCGACCGGAATGCCCAAAGTAACGCCACCGTCTTCGCGTTCTGCATAAGCAGGCTCGAAGCGGGAGTGTGCTGCGTCTGCATATTCATCAACGGTGAAGATTTGAGCGCCTACACCGGCGAGCAAATACGGATTCCATTGTGAAGAATAATCTTGTACAAATGTGTTCAGGAATTCCCAACGGAGACGAAGATCGATATTAAAAAAGCCGGTTTTGTAACCATCGAAATCAGTCTTTGGGTCAGAAGTTTTGTTCGCATAGTAAGTCAGGGCTAATTCAGGAGTCCAGCCTTTGCCGAGTCCGTTATTGAATAAGCCGTAAACACCGCCCAAGATACCGAACGAACGGTCGCTCGGAGTGGATTCGTTAATACCGTATGATCCACCGACACCAACGCCGATTGCGAGTGTTTTTTGATCATTTGCAAAAGAGCCGGAAGTAGCAACTGACGCAAGTATTGCGGCACCTGTCAATAATTTTGTAAGAAATTTCATATTACAACCTCTTGTTATTGATTAATAAGTAAATAATTTTCAATTTGTGATAAATTAACATTCACCAGTACAATTCCAAAGATGGCCGAAAGTGTCTATTATTTTATAATGTAAAATAAAAAGTTGTTCCGACGCCTTTCTCGCTTTTAACCCATATTTTACTGCCGTTTGCCTCAAGCAAATCTTTGCAGAGAGTCAGACCGAAGCCGCTGCCCTGCTCGCCTTTCGTGCCGTTAGTAGTGAATTGATTTGCAGAATTTAACAGCGAAATGGCTGTTTCCGCTTTCATGCCTACTCCGGTATCGCTAACGGATAAAATATATGGTTTATTATCGACGATTAAGTCGTTAGGTTTAATGCTGATTACAATTTCTCCGTTATCTTCGGTAAATTTAATTGCATTAGAAAAAATATTGCGTAAAACGGTCGCGATATAGACTTCGTCGTATTCAGCAGTGAGAGTAGCCGGAATGTGGTTTTTGAGTTCAATGCCTTTTCTTACGGCAAGCGGAGTCATTACTTCAAACACCTGATCTACAGTCTTTGTGATTTCGTTCGTGCTGATTGTAAATTGCAATTTTTTCTGCTGCTGCAGGCGTCCCCATTTCAGGAGACTATCTAAAAGATTGCAGATACTTTCGCTTGAGACGTATAATCCGTTGATGTATTCCAAGCGTTCTTCTTCGGTAAAATCACTGTATTCATCGAGCAACATCATCGACAAATCGCGGAAATTATAGAGCGGAGCACGCAGATCGTGCGAGAGAATCGACAAAAATTTGTCACTTGCGAAGTTGAATTTCTGCAGTTCCGTATGCGCTGCCTCTAATGCGTTTTCTACGTCTTTCAAGCTCGTAATATCGATGCTGATTCCGCAAATTCCTTTCAATTTGTTGTCGAGGTCATAGAGCGGGAACTTTGTCGAAAAATACGTCTGAATCTTGCCGGCTATTTCGATTTGCTCTTTGCAGGAAATTGTATCTTGAGTTGTAAGTACAATGTCGTCGTTCTTATCGTGCTGCCTGCCAAATTCCGAGTCTAAAAGTTCCATCAAGTTGTGGCCAAGCACTTCGCTGCGATTATTTTTGCCGAATAATTCTACAGTTTTATCGTTTACAAGCGTATATTTTTTGTTCAAATCTTTTGCATAAATCAGTCCGTGCATGTTGCGAAGTATTGCATCGAGCAAGAGCGAATTTTGCTCGTAATTTCGGAAAAGTTCGCTTTCTTCTACCTGCTTTTCTTTCTGTTTAGTGATATCAAGGCTTATTCCGCAGAGACCGTATACCACGCCGCTTGCGTCGATAAGCGGGAATCTTGATGCGAGGAAAGTCTTCTTTTCATTGTTGATTATCGAGGATTCTTCTGTATATAACGGTTTTCGTGTAGAGATAGCGAGGCTGTCGTTGCGGGCATGCTCGTCGACATGTGATCCCTGTGAAAGTTCCTTTTCTGTCTTGCCGAGAATTTGGTCTTCGCTTGACAGGTTGAAGTAAACGGAAATTAGTTTGCTGATTTTGACATATCTTCCGTCGAGATCTTTTATATAGATCAGCGACTGCGAGTTATTCATAATTGCATCGAGAAGTATCGTCTGCTTGGCGAGTTCGCTTTCAATTATCTTATAATGCGAAATATCTTTTATGAACAGGATTGTGTCTGTTTCGGTTCCGCTATTGCTTATTAGCGACGAATAGTTGACGTTTAACCAGATGCTTTCGCCGTTTTTCTTTGTGGCAGTAAGGTCTGCCGTGCCTCGCTGATAATTATTGATTGCAGTCCATACCTTGCTTAGAGCGGCGTTTCCTTTATCGAAGATGTCGGCGATTTTCAGATCGGCACATTCGCTAGCAGACAGCCCGAATGTCTGGCGGAATACTTCGTTTGTATATGTAACTCTTCCGTGGCTGTTTGCGATTACGATACCGCACACTGCACTCGAGACGAGTTGGTCGAATTTCTTGTCGCTTCTGTGCTGAGCTTCCCTCTGCCGGATTTGCTCGGTAATATTTGTAATGAACAGCAATATGTAGCTGTCTTTGTTCGAAGTCGCTTTTGCCCGGTAGTGCTGCGTGCCCTGCGAAAATCCGGCTACGTCGAATATGAACGGCTCGATGTATTTATCGGGACGCGCTTCAAGTGCGTTCTCTACATAACTAACAAGTTTGCTCGGCAAAACAACTTGATATGCAAAAGAGATGAACGACTTATCCGGTATGAACGAAATCTGATTGTCTTTCGGAATGAAAATATCTTCAATAAGTCCTGTTCTGTTTATTCTTAAAATCACTTCGTCAATGCCGCGGAGGGCGGCTTTCTTCAGCTGGTCGCGTTTCTTTAGGTATAGGAATTTATTTCTCGTTTCAGTAATTTCATATGCAATTATGGCAACGCCGTGAACAATAGGATACCCCTTCATTTCCCAAAACGCAGTGTGCCCGTTAAAAGTATACTGTTTACTCCAGGTCTCGGGCATTCCGCTTGTGATAATTTTCTGCAAAATATACTTTGTGCGGCGGCGTTCCGATTCGTTTTGTATTGTATCGAGCAGGTTGTGCCCGAGAATATTTTTCAACGGTACGCCATGATTTGCCAGTATTTTGTGGGATTTTTTGTTTAAGTATTTAATATTTAAACTGTTATCGACCGTTAAAATCAATGCATCGACTGATGAGGCGATTTTTTCCAAATCGTAATAATTGTATTTTTTCAGGGCTAAATTGTACATGCCACGCATTATTAAGCAACTGACGACGGCACAAAATACGCCCAGAATTAGTTCCAGCCCGGGAATTGTATCTTTGAAATCTCCATATGCAACTAAAACGAAAACGTAAAGAAGTAACAGAATTGCAACTGTTGCGAGAAAATATTTATGGTTATTCATGAGTGCCAAATTTTAATGATGGTTTTTGTACTACAGCAGTACTCCTTTTTAGAAAATATTAATACAATCTACGAAAAAGTTTTGAATTTTGCAAGAAATATTATTTTGCTCTGAATTTACGTATAAGCACGGACATTCCTACGTAAACAAAAAAAGTCCAAAGATAAATCTTTGAACTTAAAAATTATTAATAATTAAAAGTGATTTCGGTGGGACTCGAACCCACGACCCTTTGATTAAAAGTCAAATGCTCTACCACCTGAGCTACGAAATCAACCAAACAAACTCAAAAGGAATTCAAAATTACGGCTTTTCCGGGACATGTGCAAGCGAAAATTTATGTTTTTTCGCGATATTTCGTTCCGATAGACGCGTATGCGTTGTAATTTCTTTATTCTCAATTAGTTAGCAATAGTAATCTTTTCGAAGTGTGTCTTGCCGTTATTCATTATTTTGACAAAATATGTTCCGGTTGCGATATTCGGGAGGAAAATATTTTGCTCGGTCGAGGTAATCGCTCCGCCGGCGACTTTTCGACAAAACAGATCGAGAATTTCGAATTTAGCGTCCGAGGAAATAAATTTTTCGCCGAGCCGGATATTCAGGCTCTCGCCGACTTTTGCCGGCTGCGGATATAGCGAAATGCCTTCTGCCGGGGAGTCTTCAATTCCGGAAAACGAGGAAAATTGTGCCAGAGTCGCGAATTCATAATATGAGCAGGATTGCGGCGTAAAATCAAGCGTATCGGAAAAAGTCAATTCATTTGATTTCATAAAATGCGTAGTAGTTACGCAGGAGTTATCCTCGCGATAATAGCGCATTTTAATCGGGATTTCGAAATAGTCCGGGGCGGCGTTTATCGGGTCATATACGGACTGCGACACGCGGAATGTGCTGATGAATTTCCCGTCTTCCTGCCGCGACGAATAATCGAACGCGAGTGCCGGATATGAGCCTTGCAGCAGCCACTGCTTGAAGAAGGTATCCCAAGAAATCGGATAATCCGGGTTTTCCTGCTTTACGATGTCGCGGAATTGCTGCGTTGTAATTGATGTCAGCGGGTAAGTTTCGAAGATTTTGCGCATAGTGTGTTTGAATTGTTCTTCGCCGAGCGCGTCGTAAATCATTTGATAAACCCAGCCGGCTTTGCGGTAAGTCAGTGCTTCGTTAAAGAGGTTGGCGTCGTCTAATCCATATATCGGATAAAATTTGATATTTCCTGAATTTAAGAAAAAAATTCGGTCGGTATTGAGGTCGCGACGGAAGTAGTCGAGCGTTTCTTCCGGGGCGGTTTGCGTTTCTTCCCAGCGGTTTTCGCTCCAGGTGGCTCCGCCTTCGTTTATCCACAGGTCTTGCCAATCGGCACATGTAATGTAGTCGCCGAGCCAGTTGTGGGCGAGCTCGTGAGCAAATCCGTCCGGATAGCCGAATGTAATCCATGAATCGTCGCACGTGGTGAGCGTGGTGTGTTCCATTCCGCCGCCCATATTATAGACAGTAACGAAGCCGTATTTTTCATACGGATATTCGAAATAGT
>JAQUZU010000156.1 GCA_028691175.1 Candidatus Kapaibacterium sp.
AATGAAATGCCGTTTCATCTTTTGCTCGCAACATTTTTTGCCGGACAGGAGGGGGCAATACTGTTTTGGAATCTTGCACTTGCATGTTGCGGTCTGATGATTGCAAATTCGAAGAATACAAGGCGGGATATTCTTGCTGTTTTTGCGGCTGTGCAGTTATTGTTTATACTCCTTGTGATGGTGAAATCACCGTTTATGTCGCTTGCT
Source organism: Candidatus Kapaibacterium sp. (assembly GCA_028691175.1). Lineage (GTDB taxonomy): Bacteria > Bacteroidota > Ignavibacteria > Kapaibacteriales > UBA2268 > CALLXS01. Next base: position 208 of record JAQUZU010000156.1, read on the forward strand.
CAGAAATATCCGGACTATTTTGATTTCGGCAGCATTCCGCTTGATGGACGCGGAATGAATCCGCTTTTGGAGAGTATCTGGATGGTTATTCATCCACCAATATTATTTGTTGGATATGCAATTTTAACTGTACCGTCTGTTTTTGGATTTGCTTCGTTGTGTTCTAAGTGCGAAATTGATTGGATTGCAAAAGCGCATAACTGGCAATTACTCGGGCTTGCCGTGCTTGGAATTGGTATTGCTTTGGGCGGTGTATGGGCATACCAAAGTCTTGGATGGGGCGGATTCTGGGGCTGGGATCCGGTTGAAAATGTTTCGCTTATTCCATGGATTATTGCGGTGATTACCCTGCACGGATTTATTCTGCAACGTAAATACGGGCAGTGCAAGTATTTGAATTACATGCTTGTTATGCTGCAGTTTGTGTCAATTTTATATTCTGCGTTAGTTACTCGAACCGGAATAGCGGAAAACTCAATGCACACATTTGCAGGCGAAAGTACATTTGTCTTTTGGATACTATTAACTGCAATTGTGGCGATTTTGGTGGGCGGAAGTTGCTTTCTGTTTTCGTCTCGAAGAAATAACGGCGATAAGATTTTATTCGATTACGGGATAAATTCTAAAACGCTCATTTTAGCCGGAATGTGTCTGCTGGCGATTATTGCCGTTTTTGTGTTTGTCGGAACTACTCTGCCAATAATTGCAAATAATTTTGCTGTAGATGTAAGTTATTTTAATACAATAAACTTACTTCCGCTCTGTATGATTATTATTTTAATTGTCGTTTCGCATAATTTGCATGAAAAGTTCCGGTTACGCATTATTATTGTAGCCTTGATTTTTGCTGTTGTGGTGACGTTTTGCTTTGGAATTATGCACGAAATTCGAGAAACCGTGCTTGCATTTCTGAGTATAATGCTTGCATTTGTCTGCGTGTTTGCGGCAATAAGAAAGACTGCTGCTATGGGGGCGATTTTTGCTCACTGTGGGCTTGGAGTGATGTTTCTCGGAATTGTTTTGGCTGCATCTCGAAGTGATGAAACATCGTTGGTTTCCTTGTTAAGTAACACAACTCAACCGGTTGGAAATGCACGAGTTGGCTATTTAAAAAGCGAGCAAATTGCGTCGCAGAAAGATCGTGAAAAGTACCGTTTTATTGTCTCGGTTCAAGAGTCTGAAAGCATGAAATATCTTTACCCGGTAATCACTGTTAAAGACGGGCAAATTTTTAAAGAACCGGCAATCTATTCTGACTTTTTAAAAGATGTGTATGTGTCACCTCTGGCTCTCGATTCGGTAAAAAATGCTGACGGAGTAAAATATGGCGAACGTTTTACTTTCGAAATATCTTTCAAGCCGTATATTAGTTTGGTACCGGTTGGTGCTGTGATAATTCTGCTCGGTTTCTTTGTGGCTGTAAAAATTCGTAAAAAACAATAACTTTTTGGAATTTTCGTCGTCTATACTCATATAATACTACTTATTTGAAGGGTAAAAACGATGAATATGATAAAATTTAAATTGTTATCGATAGCATTTGTGTTGTTGTCAATTGTGCCGTTAAATGCTGATGATTTTCGAACCATGGAAAATAAAGCGTTTAAATTTGGCGAACGCTTGGATTACAAGGTCGGCTATTCGTTTATGACGGCGGGCAACGGATATTTTCAGGTAATGCCGTCTGCAGTTAAGAAAAACGGCAGAAAGTGCTATGATATTCGTTTCCGGGTTTATTCGCTCGAAAGTTTGCGCTGGATTTATCAGGTAGATGATGCTTATAGAACTATTCTTGATGTAGATGGGATTTTCCCGTGGATGTTCCAGCAAAAAATTCGCGAAGGAAATTACAAACGTGATGTTTCCGCCACTTTTGATCACAAAAATAAAAAAGCATACGAAAAAGGAAAAACTTACTCGGTTCCCCAATATGTTCACGACATAGTTTCTGCTTTCTATTATGTTCGTACGCAAGATTTGAAGAAAATGAAAAACGGACATATCTTTTATGTGGACAATTATTTTAAAGGAAAAACCAACAAATTGGGAGTGAAAATCCATAAGAGAGAACGGATTAAAGTTGATGCCGGAACATTTAATACGATTGTGATTGAGCCGTTAGTTGTCGAGGGCGGACTTTTCAAAAGCGATGGAAGTATTTTGATGTGGATGACTGACGATGAGAATAAAATACCGGTGAAAGTAACTACGAAAATTGTAATCGGCGATATTTATGCTGAACTTACAAAATATTCAGGAGTTGCGAATAAAGTCACTTCAAAAATTAAATAAGATTGGAGGTGCAGTATGAAAGTGCTTAGAATATATGGACTTATGTTTGTTGCATTACTCGCATTGTTTAACAATTCGATGGCACTAGACAAAACAGAAATTGTCGAGTATCTGAATAAGTCGCTGAGCAATTTAAAGTCTGTTTCGTTTAGTTTTGAAGATGTAGATGAACCTAAACTTGCCGGAAATATTAAAGCGTCAGTTGGTAATAAATATAAAATTATTAAATCCGGCCGTACAATATGCTGTAATGCAAAGAAAATTTGGAACTATACAAGCCGAGACAACAAGGTGCTTGTTTCGGATTTTGATGCATCGCATGCCGGATTATCGATTGAAAATATTTTTTTTAATTTGATGAAAAATGCGAAAGTATCGCAATTTAAAAAAGAGACTTCTACAAAAATCACGAAAGGACTATATGTCTGTGTTCTTAACGTAGAGACAGCTTATGCTGAAAAAAACAAGATTGACAAGGTGAAGATTTGGGTTGACTCGAGAAAGAAAATCAGATATATTGCTTCGATTTATCAAAATGAAACTCAAATGTGGAAAATTGAGAATTTACAGCTTAATCCTAAATTAGCGGATTCGATATATAATTTTTCTGCTCCAAAGGATTGTAAGGTAATAGAATTAGATTAATTGAAAGAAAATGATGAAAAATTTATTGGTTTTATTGGTATCTTTTATGCTAGGCTCGCCTATGACTCGAGCGGAAATAGTTGAGCGGAATGTGCAGTTTTTTAACGGTGAATTAAAGTTTGGCGGGACACTTTCTCTGCCGGATACCACGAAGAAATATCCGGTTATTTTGCTGGTTTCGGGGAGCGGACAGCAAAATCGCGACGAAGAAATTTTCGGTTTTAAAATATTTAAACAAATTGCAGATTATTTAGCCGGGCAGGGAATTGCGACATTGCGCTATGATGATCGCGAGGTTGGCGAATCAAAAAACGGAAAAAATACTCTCGATACAGCGACCACATATACTTTTGCGACTGACGCCATGGCGGCTGTGAAATATCTAAAGACAGCTGAAAATGTAGATAAATCCAGAATTGCAGTGCTTGGACACAGTGAAGGAGGGTTAATTGCTGCGATGGTTGCTGCTGAAAATCCAAAAGATATTAAATGCATTGCGATGATGGGCGGAATGTGTATTGCCGGAAAAGACATTAATAATTTCCAGATTCGGGCGGTAAATAAAGAAGCCGGAATTTCCGACGCACAAATTGCTAAAGCCCTGCAACTTCAGAAAAAGATTTATGAGGCGATTGAGCAGGGCAAACATGATAAGGATATGGAAGATGTTATTTATGATGTTACGTTAAAGTCTATTGAATTGATGCCGGAGGAAACGAAAAAGAATATTGTAAATGGTGAGGAATACGCCAGGTTTACAGCTAAAAGACAGACGAAACAGATTGCCTCCGCCTGGTATCGTTATTTTGTTACGCATTTGCCCAAGCAGGATTTTGAGAATGTTCAGTGTCCAACACTTGCAATGTTTGGTTCAAAAGATACTCAGGTTCCACCGCAACTTTGTATAATACCGTTGCAATCTTATTTTTCTAATCGGTCTAATTTGTTGACAATTAAAGAGTTTAA
>JAQUZU010000157.1 GCA_028691175.1 Candidatus Kapaibacterium sp.
TTTGTATTATAAAACTTAATTAGACAAATGGAAGAAACGAAACCACAACATATAGCTCGTCCGGACTGGTTAAAGATCAAGACGCCGGGCGGGAAAAATTTTGCACAAGTTAAAAGCATGTTGCACACAAACTGTCTGCATACAGTTTGCGAAGAAGCACATTGCCCCAATATGGCTGAATGCTGGAACAGCAAAACAGCAACCTTTATGATACTAGGCAACATATGCACAAGAAATTGCCGTTATTGTGCAACCCGAACCGGCAAACCGCTTCCGCCGGATCCGCTCGAGCCAATGCATCTTGCGGAGTCCATACAAAATATGGGACTACGCCATGCAGTAATTACTTCCGTCACTCGCGACGATTTGAAAGACTGCGGAGCAGAATTCTGGGCAGAAGTTGTCAGAACATGCCGAAAAGAAAATCCTGAAGTTACAGTCGAAATACTTGTACCGGACTTCAAAGCAAACGCAGATTTCTGCGAAATAGTTTTTAAAGAACGTCCGGACATTTTCAATCATAATATCGAAACTGTAAGAGCACTATTCCCCACCGCCCGACCGCAGGGAAACTACGATGATTCAATCAAAGTACTAAAAGCAGCAAAAGAATTCGGCTTAAGAACTAAAACCGGATTTATGGTTGGACTTGGCGAGACACGCGAGCAAATTCTCGAATTGATGAATGACATGCACAACATCGGCGTTTCAATTTTGACAATCGGACAATACTTGCAGCCGACACGCGAACACCTTCCGGTAGCCCGCTATGTTTCTCCGCAGGAGTTCGACGAACTCAAGCAAATTGCATTAGAAATCGGGTTCGACAAAGTAGAATCAGGACCGCTTGTCAGAAGTTCATATCATGCAGCCGAACACTTCTAAACAAATAAAATATACAATTCTCGGTAGCGGGACTTCGTCCGGAGTCCCCGTTATCGGGTGCAAATGTGCTACTTGTCGCTCAATTGATCCACACGACAAACGGCTTCGAGCCTCTCTCCTAATTCAGTCCGATAATACCAATATAATAATTGATACAACACCGGATTTTCGGATGCAAATGCTGCAAAACGAAATCGATCATCTTGACGCAATATTTTTTACGCATCCACACTTCGACCATATTGGTGGATTTGACGATATTCGGGCACTTAATTTTGCTATGCACAGGGAAATTCAAGTATATTTAAATCAATATACGCTTGATAACCTGCATAAATCTTTTTATTATGCTTTCGAGGTTCCGGAACAAATGGGCGGCGGAGTACCGCTGTGCACGCATCATTTAATTACAGATGATCCGATTGAAATTAACGGACTTGTTTTCACTCCTATAAACATGTTTCACGGAAGAATTCCGGATCTCGGTTATCGTATCGGCAATTTTGCATACCTGACGGATACAAATTTTATTCCGGAAAGCGAATATCCGAAGTTGCAAAATCTCGACTTTTTGGTAATTGACGGACTACGCCCCAGACCGCATCCGACACATTTTTCGTTTGACGAGGCAATTGCTCAGGCAAACTCATTTAATCCGAAGCGAATTATTCTGACTCACTTGACGCACGACGTCAAGCACTCTGAAGCAGATTTGCCGGACGGAGTCGAACTCGCATACGACGGAATGCAATTCCGAGTTTAATCAATTTTTTCGTCGCATACCGCTTTAATTCGCTGTTCAATTGAATATTGAGTATAATAAAGAGCGACATAAAATCTATGCGGAAGCGGATTATTCAAATTTTTAACGGATAATTTTTTCAGAGCAGAAATAGTATTCGCCTTATCGTGCGTAGCATGAACCGAAAACATGTCCGCATTTAGTTGCAAGCGGCGCATAAAAGTATTATACAGAGGAGAAATCAGCAAATCAGGTATTGCACAAAGCAAAATACAAAACGCAAGTCCGGAATAATAACTCGTACTATACACAAAAAATGATTGGAACAGTTCAATATTTGTCGAAAAATATCCGTACCAATAAAGCCCAACCCCCATAGCCACAATCTTCAAAAGCGTATCAATCAGCAAGTGATTATGCTTAAAATGCCCCGCTTCGTGCCCGATAATACAAATAATTTCATCGTCGGTAAAGTTCTCAAGAATATTATCATATAAAATTATCGTTCGCGATTTGCCCAAACCGATGAAACTTGCATTTACCCGGCGAGTGCGTTTTGAACCATTCACTACATAAATTGCACTGACGGGCAAGTCGATTTTTTGGCAGAAAGACATTATTTTATCACGCAAATTCGTATTTTCGATTGGAGTAAACTTGAAAAACAGACGCAAATATACTTTCGGATAGATCATCTCAACAAAGAATAAAATCGCCCCAAAGACGATCCATGCAATCCACCAGCCGGAAAACGAAAAGACATAAAATATTACCAAGAGCAGGAAAATAATCGGCAAAGCAACGGCATAAACCAACCCGGCTTCTATAAATTTGTCGTGAAACCAAGTTCGCCAAGTCATTGAATTAAAACCAAACTTTTGCTCTATTACAAAAGTCAGAAACGCGTCGCCCACATTGCGAACAAACATCAACAGCGCGAGCAAAACAAACCAATATATTATTCCTTTAATCACCGCATTGTCTGACAACAGCGAAACAAGCATTTCCATGCCGGTAAAGCCATATAACATCCAAAACAACATCAAAGTTATGACCACAAGAAACATTCCGACAATCTCGAAACGTGAGCGTGCCATGGTATACAGACTACTCCGAGTAAATTCGGTAAATGTATAGTTTTGGCGAATTTTAGAGAAATCTGCATTTTTGATATTGATAATATTCAGATAAGTACTGACAAGATATAGCACAAATCTGATAAAAATTGCCATCGTAATGATTAGAGCATAAGTTTTAATCATATTATTCCGTTGCAATAGTTCATTTCGTATAAAAGTAAGACGAGAAAACCGGAAAAATAGTGTATAATACTTGATAATGTCCGGCAATGATAATGGGCGACCACACGAGGTCGCCCTACAGAACAGATTAAAATGTCAGACTTACACCGAGCGTAAATTTATCCATATAAATCGGAGCGGCAGTTTCGAATGGCCAGTTCATTTTTTTCTTGCGAAGTTCATAGAAGCCGTAAGAAATTCCGTTTTGAACAATAAAATTAATAATCGGTCCGGCGACTTTCGAGCGTCCGGCAATATCGTCAATGAACGAGGAAACGACTCCGGTAGCGGCACTTTCAATAATTTCCGATACAGTCCAATACCAGAATTTATGTCGTTCAAAAATTTGCTCTTGTTCGTATGCACAACTGACTCCCAGCGTATTCCAGAAACGGATTTCTGCTCCGGCTGAGAAAGAACGTCCAAAACGTGTGCCGGAAGCGAAACTTTCGAGCAATGCAATATCTTGCTCGCTCAGGTTTTGCGTCTTATCAAACGATGAAATCGTAGTCCAATTTAAGTTGTTCGCATTATAAAGACTTATTCCTACATCTCCGGATTGCCAGCCGAACCCTTCTTGATATCCCCAAGCAAGTTTCCACGCTTCAAGCCCAATTTTATCATAATCGCGTTTTACACCGAGTTTTGACGAATAATTTTCGTATCGTAAATAATAATTATCGAACATGGTTAAGTTAGATTCTCGGGCAGATTTTTCGGAAAAGTAACCGGCAGAGACGGAGATGCTTCCCGTTTCAGAGAATTCACCGCCGAACCGCTTTTCATAAATTGCGGGCGAAACTTTTGAAAATTTTACGTCTATACGCGGGATATCATGAGCGGACAAAATTGCCCTCGAAAAAGTAAATTTTCCGTCAAAAAAACTACCATAGTCAAACGAATATCGAAATTCGTCCGGTTCGCCTATGGTATCTGTAGCGATTGCCCCTTCATTTTCTGTTTGTTTTGACACATTATTTTGGTAATATTCAAATTCCTGTGCATTCACATTCGTAGCATATAATGCACCCAAACAAGCCAAATTCAGAATCAATTTTGTATAAAATTTCAAAATTCCCTCCGTAATTATGTAAATATTATCTAAAATATGATACGAGCGGAATTAAAATTTGTTTCAAAACATTTCCGGGAAAATTGCCCTTTCGATCAAATCGCACC
>JAQUZU010000158.1 GCA_028691175.1 Candidatus Kapaibacterium sp.
TTTGTATTATAAAACTTAATTAGACAAATGGAAGAAACGAAACCACAACATATAGCTCGTCCGGACTGGTTAAAGATCAAGACGCCGGGCGGGAAAAATTTTGCACAAGTTAAAAGCATGTTGCACAAAAACTGTCTGCATACAGTTTGCGAAGAAGCACATTGCCCCAATATGGCTGAATGCTGGAACAGCAAAACAGCAACCTTTATGATACTAGGCAACATATGCACAAGAAATTGCCGTTATTGTGCAACTCGAACCGGGAAACCGCTTCCGCCGAATCCGCTCGAGCCAATGCATCTTGCGGAGTCTGTGAATAAAATGGGACTGCGTCATGCAGTAATTACTTCCGTCACTCGCGACGATTTGAAAGATTGCGGAGCAGAATTTTGGGCAGAAGTTGTCAGGACATGCAGAAAAGTTAATCCTGACGTTACAGTTGAAATTCTTGTACCGGACTTTAAAGCAAACGCAGATTTCTGCGAAATAGTTTTTAAAGAACGTCCGGACATTTTCAATCATAATATTGAAACTGTAAAAGCACTATTCCCCACTGCCCGACCGCAAGGAAACTACGATGATTCAATCAAAGTATTAAAAGCGGCAAAAGAATTCGGCTTAAGAACTAAAACCGGATTTATGGTTGGACTTGGCGAGACACGCGAGCAAATTCTTGAATTGATGAATGACATGCACAACATCGGCGTTTCAATTCTGACAATTGGACAATACTTGCAGCCGACACGCGAGCACCTGCCGGTAGCCCGCTATGTTTCTCCGCAGGAGTTCGACGAACTCAAGCAAATTGCATTAGAAATCGGGTTCGACAAAGTAGAATCAGGACCGCTTGTAAGAAGTTCATATCATGCTGCCCAACACTTCTAAACAAATAAAAATCACAATTCTCGGTAGCGGGACTTCGTCCGGAGTCCCCCTTATCGGGTGCAAATGTGCTACTTGTCGCTCAATTGATCCACACGACAAGCGTCTTCGAGCCTCTCTCCTAATTCAGTCCGATAATACCAATATAATAATTGATACAACACCGGATTTTCGGATGCAAATGCTGCAAAACGAAATCGATTATCTTGACGCAATATTTTTTACGCATCCGCACTTCGACCATATCGGTGGATTTGACGATATTCGGGCACTTAATTTTGCTATGCACAAGGAAATTCAAGTTTATTTAAATCAATATACGCTTGATAAACTGCATAAATCTTTTTATTATGCTTTCGAAGTACCGGAACAAATGGGCGGCGGAGTACCGCTGTGTACGCATCATTTAATTACAGATGATCCGATTGATATTAACGGACTTGTTTTCACTCCTATAAACATGTTTCACGGAAGAATTCCGGATCTCGGGTATCGTATCGGCAATTTTGCATATCTGACGGATACAAATTTTATTCCGGAAAGCGAATATCCGAAGTTGCAAAATCTCGATTTTTTGGTAATTGACGGACTACGCCCCAGACCGCACCCGACACATTTTTCGTTCGACGAGGCAATTGCTCAGGCTAAAACATTTAATCCGAAGCGAATTATTCTGACTCACTTAACGCACGACGTCAAGCACTCAGAAGCAGATTTGCCGGACGGAGTCGAACTCGCATACGACGGAATGCAATTCAGCGTTTAATCAAGTTTTTCGTCGCTTACCGCTTTAATTCGCTGTTCGATTGAATATTGAGTATAATAAAGAGCGACATAAAATCGATGCGGAAGCGGATTATTCATGTTTTTCACGGATAATTTTTTCAGAGCAGAAATAGTATTCGCCTTATCGTGCGTAGCATGAACCGAAAACATGTCCGCATTTAGTTGCAATCGACGCATAAAAGTATTATACAGAGGCGAAATCAGCAAATCAGGTATTGCACAAAGCAAAATACAAAACGCAAGTCCGGAATAAAAACTCGTACTATACACAAAAAATGATTGGAACAATTCGATATTTGTCGAAAAATATCCGTACCAATAAAGCCCAACACCCATAGCCACAATCTTCAAAAGCGTATCAATCAGCAAGTGATTATGCTTAAAATGCCCCGCTTCGTGCCCAATGATACAGATAATTTCATCGTCGGTAAAGTTCTCAAGAATATTATCATATAAAATTATCGTTCGCGATTTGCCCAACCCGATGAAACTTGCATTTACTCGGCGAGTGCGTTTTGAACCATTCACAACATAAATTGCACTAACCGGCAAGTCGATTTTTTTGCAGAAAATCATTATTTTTTCACGCAAATTTGTATTTTCGATTGGAGTAAACTTGAAAAACAGACGCAAATATACTTTCGGATATATCATCTCAACAAAGAATAAAATCGCCCCGAAAACAATCCATGCAATCCACCAACCGGAAACCGAAAAGACATAAAATATTACCAAGAGCAGGAAAATAATCGGCATAGTAACAGCATAAACCAACCCGGCCTCGATAATTTTGTCGTGAAACCAAGTTCGCCAAGTCATTGAATTAAAACCGAACTTTTGCTCTATTACAAAAGTCAGAAACGCGTCGCCCACATTGCGGACAAACATCAACAGTGCAAGCAAAACGAACCAATATAATATTCCTTTAATCACCACATTGTCTGAAAACAGCGAAACAAGCATTTCCATGCCGGTAAAGCCATATAACATCCAAAATAACATCAAAGTTATGACCACAAGAAACATTCCGACAATTTCGAAACGTGATCGTGCCATGGTATACAGACTACTCCGAGTAAATTCGGTAAATGTATAGTTTTGGCGAATTTTAGAGAAATCTGCATTTTTGATATTGATAATATTCAGATAAGTACTGACAAGATATAGCACAAATCTGATAAAAATTGCCATCGTAATGATTAGAGCATAAGTTTTAATCATATAATTCCGTTGCAATAGTTCATTTCATATGGAAGTAAGACGGGGGAACCGGAAAAATAGTGTATGATACTTGATAATGTCCGGCAATGATAATGGGCGACCACACGAGGTCGCCCTACAGAACATATTAAAATGTCAGACTTACACCGAGCGTAAATTTATCCATATAAATCGGAGCGGCAGTTTCGAATGGCCAGTTCATTTTTTTCTTTCGAAGTTCATAGAAGCCGTAAGAAATTCCGTTTTTGACAATAAAATTAATAATTGGTCCGGCGACTTTCGAGCGTCCGGCTATATCGTCAATGAACGAAGAAACGACTCCGGTAGCGGCAGTTTCAATAATTTCCGATACAGTCCAATACCAGAATTTATGATGTTCAAAGACTTGCTCTTGCTCGTATGCGAAACTGACTCCCAGCGTATTCCAGAAATGGATTTCGGTTCCGGCTGAGAAAGAACGTCCGAAACGCGTGCCGGAGGCAAAACGTTCAAGCACCGCAACATCATTATCGATTAAGTTTTGTGGCTTATCAAACGATGTAACAGTAGTCCAATTTAAATTGTTTGCATTATAAAGACTTATTTCTACATCTCCGGAATGCCAGCCGAACCCTTCCTGATATCCCCAAGCAAGTTTCCACGCTTCAAGCCCGACTTTATCGTAATCACGTTTAACACCGAGTTTTGACGAATAATTTTCGTATCGTAAATAATAATTGTCGAACATGGTTAAGTTAGATTCTCGGGCGGATTTTTGGGAAAAGTAACCGGCAGAGACGGAGATGCTTCCTGTTTCAGAGAATTCGCCACCAAAACGTTTTTCATAAATTGCGGGCAAAACTTTTGAATATTTTACGTCTATACGCGGAATATCATGAGCGGACAAAATTGCCTTCGAAAAAGTAAATTTTCCGTCAAAAAAACTACCATAGTCAAACGAATATCTAAATTCGTCCGGTTCGCCTATGGTATCTGTAGCGATTGCTCCTTCATTTTCTGTATGTTTTGGCTCGTTATTTTGATAATATTCAAATTCCTGTGCATTCACATTCGTAGCAAATATTGCTACCAAACAAGCCAACCCCAGAATTAATTTTGTATAAAATTTCAAAATTCCCTCCGTAATTATGTAAATATTATCTAAAATATGATACGAGCGGAATTAAAATTTGTTTCAAAACATTTCCGGGAAAATTGCCCTTTCGATCAAATCGCACC
>JAQUZU010000029.1:0-12581 GCA_028691175.1 Candidatus Kapaibacterium sp.
CAGGTCGATGCATCTGCCGGAGTGAAGAACTGGAAATTCTCGTTTATGCGAGGTTCGAATATATATGAGCAGTCCGGCGACGAAATTCCGGATCGAATAGTGCTGCCCACTGCCGACTTGATGAGCGACGAAATTGATTCGCTAAATGGCGAATTTGCGTATTTGCTGAGCGTTACGGACAATAAAGAAAAAACTGTCGTGGCGGAGCATAAAGTTGATTTTAAAAGTAATAATTATTCGTTGCATTCGTCGATTGACGGGTATGGAATAGATGTAACTTCCGGCGGAGCACAGTTTAAAAAGACAAATATTCAACTTCTGCGAAGGATTTCGTCCGATGTTCGCCCGCTATTAAATTATGTATTTTTTGAGACAAACAAGTCGAGCGTTCCGGTGCGATATAAATCGTTGAAACGCGATGAAACATATTCTTTCGAAGAGGCCGGCTTAAGAGGCGAAGATGCTTTGCAGACTTATCGAAATTTATTGAATATTCTTGGCAAACGCATGCGGGAGCACCCCGAGACGACGATTACACTAAACGGTTATGTCTCGAACCTTTCCGGCGAACTTGGAAATCTTGAACTTGCACGTGCCCGGGCGGAGAGCATTCAAAAGTACCTCGCGGAGGCGTGGCGGATTGATCCGTCGCGTGTAAGTATCGGGCAAAATGTTAGGCCCTCGGGTTTGCCGATTTTGCAGAGTTTTCCCGGAATTGAAAAGCATGATATAGAATCTGCGGAGGAAAATCAGCGTGTAGAGGTTATTCCTGATGCAAAAAGTCAGTTTTTGCTCGACCCGGTTGTAACGAAAGATACGTCGAACCAGGTCTTTCCGATGCGTTTTGTTTTCAAGCCGGAAGTAAAAACTTCCGGACAACAATTTGAATGGCAACTGAAAATTTCGCAGAACGACAATTTTTTTGCAAGATATAATGGCGATTCAAAATTACCGGATTCACTCGAATTGCAGTTGAAAGACCGCGAAGCCGAGATGATCGACAAAGGCGGAAATCTTGTATATGATTTCACTGTGCAGGACGAATTTGGCTTGCGTTGCCATAATATTGGCGAAGTGAATGTAGAACTGATGAAAATTGACTCGTCGATTAACAAATTCAATTTGATTTTGTTCGATTATGAAAGTGCCGATATCGGGCAGAAAAACAAGCAGATTATTGAAATGATTAATAAGGCGGTTACGAGCAATGCAATGGTTTCAATAATCGGATATACAGATCAACTTGGCGAGGCGGGTACTAACAGAGTGCTGTCGAAACGGCGTGCATTAATGACCGCAAAAGAAATTTTTGCCGATGAAAATCTTGCACCCGATGACGCTCTGCCAATAAATGATGCCGAGATAACTGCGGTTTTAGGAAAAAAATATTACCAACAGTTACCCCGAAACAAAGAGATTACGGACGTGAAATTAACGGCCTACGGAGTCGGCGAAGATGCTTTGCTGTATGACAATTCTACTCCGGAAGGCAGATTTTATTGCCGAACAGTTACTATAGAAGTGATCAATTCGCAACAATATTAGAAGGTGGAAAATGGAAGAAATACTTGTGCGTATTTCCGACATCATGTGGGGATTACCAATGATTTTAGTTCTTATAGGGACGCATTTGTACCTGACTTTCAGAACAAAATTCATGCAACGGCATATATTTAAGGGAGTGATGCTTCCATTCAAAGGTAGCAGTACTGCCGGAGGTGATGTCTCGCCATTTGGTGCACTGACGATTGCTTTGGCGGCCACCCTCGGAACCGGAAATATTGTCGGAGTGGCAACTGCTGTAGCAATCGGAGGTCCCGGAGCCGTGTTTTGGATGTGGATAACCGGTGTTTTGGGTCTTGCAACCAAATATTCCGAAGGATTATTGGCGGTGAAATATCGTGTGCGTAATTCTGATGGCAGTTATTCCGGTGGGCCGATGTATACTCTGGAACGCGGTCTGAAACTTAAATGGTTGGCTGTGTTGTTTGCTGTTTTTACTGTGCTTGCGTCTTTCGGTATCGGAAATACGGTTCAGTCGAACAGTATTGCAACTTTGCTTAGTGCAAGTTATTCATTGCCTACGTGGGTAACCGGATTGATTTTGACATTTCTGACTGCTTTGGTTATAATCGGCGGAATTCGATCAATTGCACGAGTATGCGTTTACTTTGTGCCGATTTTTGCCGGTCTTTATATATTGGGTGGCTTATATATCTTGGCGATAGGTTATGAAACTCTTCCGCATACAATTTCTTTGATTGTTTCGTCTGCATTTACCGGACATGCCGCAGTAGGTGGATTTTTAGGTGCAGCCTTGATGCAGACAATGCGTATAGGTATTGCTCGCGGATTATTCTCTAACGAATCCGGAATGGGTAGTGCTCCGATTGTTGCAGCAGTGGCAAAAACGCCTAATTCTGTGCAGCAGGGCTTGGTATCGGCTTCCGGAACATTTTGGGATACAATAGTTGTGTGTGCAATAACCGGCTTGATTGTAGTAAATTCGGGCGAATGGGCGAGTGGCTATGACGGATCGGTATTGACACGCGTTGCCTTTGAGAAAATACCGGTAGTCGGTCCGTTTGTTGTTGAATTCGGGTTGCTTACTTTTGTGTTCTCTACCATTATTGGCTGGTATTGCTATGGCGAAAAATCGATTTCATATCTGTTAGGACCAAAAGTGGTGCTGGCGTACAAAATTGCTTGGGTCGCGCTTGTATATGTCGGAGCGACCGTTTCGCTAAAGGCTGTATGGAGTTTCGCAGATATTGCCAACGGGCTGATGGTATTGCCTAATGTGGTAGCACTATGGGGATTAACGAAAATAATATCAAAAGAAACGGATAAATATTTAGGTAATAAATGCAATTTGAATAATATTGACGAAGATATACAATGAAAAATACAGCTCTACTAATAGAATACGACGGTACTGAGTTCGGTGGCTGGCAGATTCAGCCGAATGCACCGACGATACAGGAAAAAATTCAGAATGCGTTCCTCGCACTGACCGGAAAGCCGTGTAATTTAATTGGAGCAGGACGAACCGATGCCGGAGTACACGCGGCGGGGCAGGTGGCAAATGTGCTTCTTGATGATGATTTTCCGATTCCTGATGAAAAAATTGCAATCGCTTTGAATACAAAAATGCCTGACGGAATCCGGATTAAGAAAGTGGCACGAGTACCGGAAGATTTCCACGCGCGCTATGACGCTGTTGCACGCGAATATGAGTATTCGTTTCATACTGATGATAGTGTGTTTTATCGCAATTTCTCGACTTACTTCAAGTACCCGATTGATGAAGATTTGCTTTTCACGATCGCAAACCTGTTTATTGGCGAGCATGATTTTACTTCGTTTTCGAAAAATAATCCGGCTACGAAATCTCATGTCTGCAGAGTAGAAAAATGCGAGTGGCAGAAGACAGACGCCGATAAATATAAACTGACTATTCGGGCAAACAGATTTGTCTATGGAATGGTGCGGTCGATTGTCGGAGCGATGCTTGAAGTTGCAGCGGAAAGAAAATTTCCGACCGATTTGATTTTCTGTTTGCAGAATCCGGGTCGCGAAAATTATATAAAACTCGCTCCGCCAAACGGACTTGTTTTACGAAAAGTATCCTATAAACAGGAAATCTTCAAAAAAATTTACAAAAGCAAATAATCGTAATATTTTATTTTGAAAGAAATATAAATTATGGTAATTTTGCGGTCTGATATTAGTTCAATTTATGGTTTTATGAGATGAATATTGATTTACTAAATATTTCTGAAGGTGAGAAAAACTCCGAAATTGTTCCGGAGAATTTTACCGGTAAAAGTGTAGTAGAATGGATGGAAATTCTGTTTCCGAAGAATTTTGTCGGTTCACTAAATGCCGGCAAGAAAAAAACTGTCGAGGAAGAGGACGATTTTTTTGATGAAGACGACCTCGATGAGTTTAATACAGATGACGACGAAGATGAGGACGAATGGGAAGAAGACCTCGAATGGGAAGAAGAAGATTGGGATGATGAGGATATAATCGACGAAGAAGAGTTATATAAGAATGACGATAAATTCGACTTCGATGACCTCAAAGACTTCGACGACGACGATGATTTGTTTGTCGACGAAAATTTTTAAGATAAAAATTTATATTCACTCTGCTTTGCACGTTTGATATGCAAGGCAGGGTGTTTTGTATATAACATAATATGAAAAATCTGCTTATAGTTGCGTATTATTTTCCGCCGTCGGGCGGTCCCGGCGTGCAGCGTGTGCTGAAACATACGAAGTATCTGCGTGAGTTCGGCTGGAATCCGATTATTCTCACGGTAGAGAACGGGCAGTTTCCGGCACGCGACGAGACGCTTTTTGCGCAAATTCCGAAAGATGTGCGGGTAATTCGCACGCATATTTTCGAGCCTTATGACCTGTATCGCAAGCTTACCGGCAAAAAACCCGGCACTGCTATTGACGTAAATACGATTAAAAAAGATAACAATTCACTGAGCCTGAAAGAGCGAATTGCAGAGTTCATTCGTGCGACGTTTTTTATTCCGGATGCGCGTATCGGCTGGTTTCGTTCGGCAATTACTGCGATTGACCAACTGATGAAGGAGACGCAAATTGACGCGGTTTATAGTTCGTCTCCTCCATATACTTGCTCGATAATTGCTCGCTATGCCAAGAGAAAGTATAATTTGCCATGGATTGCCGGATTTCGCGATCCGTGGACGGGATTTATTTCCTCGCCTAAGCGCTGGTTTTTGCCACGTGCGATAGATAAAGGAATGGAATTTTCCGTATTTAACGAAGCAGACGCAGTCGAATGTGCCTGGGTCGGAATTATCAAGGATGCGATGGGAAAATATCCGAAACTCGACAGAAAGAAATTTTTCCACGTGCCGAACGGTTTCGATTCCGATGATTTTCCGAAGCAGAAATTCGAGAAGAACGAGAAATTTACCGTTACTTATACCGGCTCGCTCTATGGCAGACGCAATCCGGAAGCATTTTTTGCCGCGGTGCAGCAACTGATTGATGAAAAAGTTTTTTCGGCTGATGATATTAAATTACGCTTTGTTGGGCGATTTGGTGCAGAAGTTGAGCAAATGTACAGAAATGTATCTTTCCCGCAGGCGATTGAAACTGTTGCTTATGTGCCGCACGAAAAGAGCATAGAATATTTGATTAAAAGCGACGCTTTGCTGCTGATTGTAGATGAATCGAAGGAGAGCGAGGAAATTGTGCCGGGCAAAGTATATGAGTATGTCGGCGTTCGGCGCCCGATTATTGCTGTCGCTCCGCATGGAAGCGCTATCGAAGCGTTGATGAATGAAACGCAGTGTGGACGGGTGGCGCATCAATCTGAAGTTGCGAAAATTGCTGAAATTATTAAAGCGTATTATCTTTTTAGCAAGGAAAATGACCCTAAATATTTCTCGCCAAATCTTGATGCCGTGAACCAATACGAGCGAAAAAATGCCGCGAAAATGTTAGCTGAACTCTTGGAAACGAAGTTATATGACAAGCGCAAATAAAATAGTGCTGTTTGACCGCGACGGCGTGGTGAATATTCGCCCGGTGGGCGAGTATGTAACGGATTTTGCCGATTTTCGCTTCTGCGAAGATTTCTTGCGTTTTTTTGCATATATTAAATCTCGCGGTTATCTTGCGATTTTAGTCTCTAATCAGCAATGTGTCGGCAAAGGACTTGCCACAGCGGAAGATGTAGAGGGACTTCACAAAAATATGCAGGCAGAACTCGCAAAGCGCTGCGCCACGAATTTCGACGGGATATTTTGGTGTGGCGATTTGAAAAGTGCGAACTCGCCACGTCGCAAGCCTAATCCCGGAATGCTCCTCGAAGCAACCGAAAAATTCTCCGCAGAGAAACAGAAAACGTTTATGATCGGGGACAGCATGTCCGATATCGAAGCCGGCACTCGTGCCGGGCTGCGCACAATTTTAGTCGGAAATACTCCAATAACCGGAAATTATAAGCCGGATTACATTTTTCCGAACTTGGATTCGCCCGCGTTGCTGAAATTGTTTTAAAAAAAACGTCCGCCTTCATTTCGAAAGCGGACGTTTTGCTATAGAATTTGCGAGCTATTTCTTGTCGTAATCGACCGGAGTCGAAACAATTATATCGACTGTTCGGCTGAAAATTCTGCCTTCCGGCAATGAATTATCGTATAAAACTTCTTCCTCGCCACGTCCTTCGACTATCGCATCGCGTCTCCCAAGGGCTTTGTATGCAGATTCTGCACGTTTTAGAGAAAGTGCTTTGTTGCTCTTTTCATCGCCGAGTAAATCTGTATGACCAATGATTCTGATATTCGAATTCGGCTTGATGATTGATTTTACGCGGTCGATTGTTCGCAGATTGTACGGGCTTAAGTTGTCCGATACGAAGTCGAACAGCAGTAAACTAAATCGTTCAATTTCGAAATCGCCGATTTTCTCGGTGCGTTTTTTTTGCACAGTGATTTTGTTCAAATCAAATTGCTTTTCTTTGCTGGAGAATTTACCTTTTTGTTTATCGAACAAATCAAGCGAGAAGAAAAGTGGCTTCTCGGAATTAAATCCTTCGTCAACGAGTGCCTGCAGGTTGATTTCGAGTTCTCTTGGCGGTTTGCCGGCACCTTCTTCGACTATGTTGGAGAATCCGGCTTCGTTTCTGTTGATTACATTTACGCGCCAGTCTTTAAATCCGGCTTCGGATTTCGATTCAATGATGAATTTTGCTTTCGGCGGTTGATTAACTACAGAAGTGTCGTTTATGAAAATCGGAGCTAAAATATCGTAGTTGTCGGAATAAATTTCCACACGGCGATTTTCCTCGGCTTTCTCAGGTTGATTAGCCGGATATGAGTAATTTTCCGGTAATTCCTGAGCATATACGAGCATTCGCGTGCGGTCGATTCCCCAGACAGACGACAAATAGTTTGCGACTTCGTTTGCACGGTTGCGGGAGAGAATTTCGTTCCATTTTTCTCCGCCGGTGTGCGAGTTGCAACCTTTCAGTGTGATTTTTGCTTCCGGATTGTTCGCAAGGCGATATCCGATAATATTTAAAATATTGTAATATGTTTCGATATTCGATTTCTTGTATAATGATTTAATGTCGAAACTCTTAGCGTCTGCGATGTTCGTTTTGTGATAGCGTGCCGGAATTTCATACGAGAGGCTGTCGAAAAAGATATAATTCAGCATCGGCTGGTTGCGATTGTCGATAAATTCTTCGGAGACGAAACGAGGCTGTTTAATGTCGTTGCCGTTCTCATCTACGCCTAGCACGTAAATATTTCCGTAGAGTTCGTAATCTTTTGAGATAAAAAGTGTATCTGTTCTGCGGTGAATAATGCTGCTTACAATAGCATCTTTTGTTTCGGATTTAGACGATATTGTCTCTATTTTGCCGACGCGTACTCCGTTTATCCCGTTACCGGAATTCACTATTGTAAGCGTATCGACAATTAACTGCTCGCTTGTTTCCCGGCGTTTTGCCGGCTCAACGTCGAATGCATATTTAAATGCAATCTGAGCCTGGAACTGGTTCATCCGCCAATCAATATCTTTGATATGGTCAGTTAATCCGAAATTATAATATACTCCCGGCGAAATAAATACGTTATTGTTTTTATTAAGCGGAATATCATAATATGCTCCGAAATTTGCCGAAAGCATCATTGCCGGAACATCGTCGAAGCGTCCGGCGGTGTCGTTTCGGACGGCTTGATCGTCTGCCCAGCGATTATTCTGAAAAACGGCATCGGACGGAGAAGTAACGCTTTCAGCGTATTCTGCACGCTCGCTTGCCAAGAAATTCATTCCTATGCCCGCTTGAAGATGAAAACCCTTGTAGAGGCAAAATGAAAAATTCGGCTCTAAGGTGAATACATTTAGTTTTAATTTTAGACGGCGCTCAAATTCGCCGGCAACAATTACATCGTTTAGTAATAAATTGTCGTTATCTTTTTGATATAGTTCGGAATACCAGTCGCTAACAGTGAATTTTAGACCGAAATTAATATATTTGCTTAGCGGAAACTGTGCGAACATTCCGAGATTATAGCCTAAGCCGATGTCATTTTTAAATTCGGAATTTAATGCCGGAATAAGTCCCGGAACCTTGACCGGACTGAAATCCGTAATCATGGAGTTGACGTTCAGTCCACCGAATGCTCCGACCATCGGTTTGTCGTCGGCATTTGTGGCTGCCGCGAAACATAAAAAGCAAAGGAGGAGTATTATTTTTCGCATATTCTTTATTTGTGTCCTCATCCTGTGATTAAATAATTAAATTGTCTTGACGTCCGAACTTCGAGAATATTGCACTATCCGGAAATTTACATGTTAATTGTTGCCGTAATTTCGATATCGGTATCCTGCGGAATTTCAGTATAACTGATCACATTTACCATCGGGAATTGTGTGCGAATCAGTCGGGCAAAATACGGGCGAATTTGTGCCGCACAAATCACAACCGGCAAAAATCCGGCAAGCGAAATATCGTCGACTGCTTGCGATAAATTTTTGTTTATTAGTTTAATTGTTTCTCCGGAAAGTCCCATAGTAGGCGAAGTAACTGCCTGACTGCTACTTGCAAGGGTGTTCGTAAGCGATTGCTCAAGATTCGGTGCAAGCGCGATGCAGTGAATTACGCCGTTCTGATCCTGATAAAGTTTCTTGATCGTTTCTGAGAGATTATGGCGGACATATTCAGTCAAAACATCTACATTTTTAGTTACTTTTGCGTATTCGAGTAGCGATTCGAGAATTACCGGCAAATCGCGCACAGGAATGCTTTCCTTCAGCAGATTTTGCATTACTTTCTGGACAATCGAAAGCGAGAGACTTTCGCTCTTTACCTCTTCGAGCAGAACCGGATATTCGCCTTTGAGGTTATCGACTAAGAATTTCACGTCTTGCCGTGTGAGCAATTTATCCGAATTTCGCCGGAGAAGTTCGGTCAGGTGGGTAGTCAGCACGGTTGCCGGCTCAACTACTGTATATCCCATTACTTCCGCATTTTCACGCTCATGTATGCTGATCCATGTTGCGGGTAATCCGAATACCGGTTCGGTAACTTTTAGTCCGGAGAGTTCGCCGTCGGCTGTTCCCGGATTCATTGCAAGCAGCATATTCGGATATATTGTGTTTCGGGCTATTTCGTTTGCCCGAATTTTGACAACATATTCTTCTGCGTCAAGTTGCAGATTATCGCGCACGCGTACCGGCGGAAGAATAATTCCGAGTTCGGTTGCAAGCTGCCTGCGTACGTTGGTGATGCGTTTGAAGACGTCGCCTCCGCGAGTTTCATCGACAAGTGCGATCAGCGAATAGCCGAGTTCGAGCTCGACCGGATCGATTTTCAGCAGTTCCTCTACCGCTTGCTCTTCAGGCTTTGCCGGAGTTTCCTTGCTTGCTAATTCGTCTCGAAGTTTCTTGTCTTCTTCTTTTGCGATTGTTTTTCGTCGAGAATATGCCAAATAACCGGTAATACCGGATAGTATGATAAACGGAATCGCCGGAAATCCCGGAATAATTGCGAATATAAGCATTGTGCCGGAGGAAATAGCCAATACTTTAGGTTTTGCACCGAGTTGAGTTACTAATTCATCGCTTAATTTGCCGGTTGAAGCGGAACGCGTTACCACGATACCGGAGGCAACCGAAATCAGCAACGACGGAATTTGCGAGACTAATCCGTCGCCGATTGTAAGAATTGTATATATAGAAATTGCTTCGGTTAATTCCATGTCCAATTGCGTTACACCGATGATGAATCCGCCGAGAATATTAATCGCCGTAATAATCAGGCCTGCAATTGCGTCGCCTTTGATAAACTTCGCGGCACCATCCATTGAACCGTAAAAATCCGATTCGCGATTCAAATCTATTCGGCGCTGGCGGGCAGTTTTTTCATCTATGTATCCGGCATTCAAATCTGCGTCTATACTCATCTGCTTGCCCGGCAAAGAATCCAGAGAGAAGCGTGCCGCAACTTCCGCAATACGCGACGAACCTTTGATTACAACCAAGAAGTTGATCAAAAGCAGAATAAGGAAAATAATGATACCGACGACGTAATTGCCCTTAATTACAAAACTTCCGAATGCCATGATTATTTCTCCGGCGGAAGCCTCGCCGAGAATAAGCCGCGTTGAAGCGACGTTAAGCCCGAGACGAAGCAATGTTGTAAGCAGCAAAATAGTCGGAAATGTTGAAATTTCCAGCGGATTAACCAAGTAAACCGATACTAAAAGTATCAGCACCGACAAAGCAATATTGAACGCCAATAATATGTCTAACAGCATTGCCGGCAATGGAATTACCAGCAACCCTAAAATCATTATTACGCCGAATGCAAGCATAATATCCGGACTTTTCGTGATTGTACCGAGAAAGCCGGAAGCAAGTTTCCCCGCTTGAGCAGGATTTTTGATCGCTATTTGTTTATTATTAGCCATTATTTGATTTATGTGCGGTTTATATTCTGCAAATTTCCTTGCACAACTAAAACTAAAAACGCTTAAGTCTTTATATCTCAACAGAATATAGTATTTATCGTATATCCTGTTCGTTAATATAATGCAAACGACTTGCCAAAAACAAAAAAAAGTCCCGCCTTTTGGGCAGGACTTTTCAAAATTGGATACCGGAGGCAACTATTTTGTTTCGGTTGCAGTTTCGGCAGCGGCAGCTTTGCGAGCGGCAGCGGCACGTTTGTTTCTCCAATATTTACGTTCAGCTTTAATTTCGTCGTCAGTTTTGTCGGCTTTTGCCGGAATAGTCAAAACTTGTCCCGGATGAATAATATCAGGGTTGCGAATGATATCTGTATTTGCTTGCCAGATCTTAGGCCACATGAACGGATCGCCGTAATTGTCGATGTTTCCGGAGATGTTCCAGAGACAGTCTTTGTTTTCAGCCCAAGTACCGACTGTATAGCGTTTTACTGACGGGGTTCTGTAGAGACCCTTAATGTCGCGCTGAGTGGATACGATTCTGTCATAAAATTCCGGCAAAACGGCAATTTTTTGACCTTTAAGTTGTTGAAGCTCTGCATCGAGAGCCTTTACTTCTTCTACTCTTTCGGCGAGCACGTCGTTAGGCAGATTTTTCATGGAACGAACTTTGCCTTCGAGAACGCCGAGTTTTTGGCGGAATGCGGCAACGTCTGCTTCTGTAGCACCGATTAAGTCGTAAAGCGATTTGTTGCAATCTTTAATTGCTGCAACTGTTTCTTCTAATTCTTTTTGCAGGCGAATGATGTCTGCATCGAGGTTTGTAAGAGTATTAGTGAGATCTTGCACTTTCAGTGTGAACTCGTTGATTCTGACGACTGCTTCGTCTTTGGTCAGTTCGGTGTCCGGTTTATTATTTACCTGTGCATTCGCAGCAGTGGCAAATACCAGCGCCATAATTATATAAACAAATCTTTTCATTATATTTCTCCGTTTTCAGTTTCAAAAAATTATAGATGGATTAATTCTCAGGCCAAACATTGGGCCAATTTTTGAGTTTAGTTGTAACAAAAGCTTTTTTGTCGTTACAATCTTTAAGTTCGGCTTTTCTTGAACTGAGTTCTTTTTCCAATCTGGATTTTTCGTCACGTTTCTTTTGAATTGATTCGTTTAAGCTTCTTTCCTGCATTCTTAAGTCTTTAAGTTGAGTTAGTTGTTCTTCTGTAATTTTGTTAGAACAACTCGAGAATACCAACGAAGCAGCTACAATAGCAACCATCGATGCTATACCCTTTGCTGAGTATCGTTTCTGCATAATTACTCCCATTTTTTTATTCGTAAATTATTTATTCTAATTATGTCCGCACAATTGTGCAGTTAAAATATTGACAAAAATCGGAAATTTATTTTTAATTTCCTAATTTTTTTTAAAATTATTTCAAAATCTGTGAAACTTTTTACACATTTTTGAGTAAACAGCGAGTTTTTTGGACTAAATCGGCAATTAGTGCTTCTATATCAATGTTATACGCCTTTGCACCCGCGGCGTTGCGATGTCCGCCTCCGCCATAAGTCAGTGCGACTTGCCGAATATCGAGTTCGCCTTTCGAGCGAAACGACATTTTAAAGCCGTCTTCCTTTATCATTTCTGTAATCAAAATACCGACGTTTGTACCATCTATCATCAATGATTTTTCGGAAAAATTATTGAGATCTTCCGGAAAAACCTTCAAATTTATAAGGTCGTTGCGGCTAATGGTCATAATATTTAACTGCCCGTCGAGATAAAGCCGCGAACTTGCGAGAGTCCTGCCGAGCATAACAAAAATATTATGCGGCATGGCATTATATAAATTATCGTAAATTACTTGTGTGTCTATCCCGAAACTCAGTAAATCTGCGGCGATTTTATGCGTCTCTGAAGTTGTGTTTCCAAAGCGAAATCCGCCCGTATCGGTAAGAATTGCAACGTAAATACAGAGTGCGATTACTGTATTCAGGTAGTCCGGATTGTCCGCGATAATCAGCCGATAAATAATTTCTCCGGTGGCAGAAGCATCTGCATCTACGGCGTATAAATCCGCCATTTTTTCCGGATTGTGGTGATGATCGA
>JAQUZU010000029.1:12681-19509 GCA_028691175.1 Candidatus Kapaibacterium sp.
ATGATTTTATAGCCGAAATTTTGACGTAAAAAAGATAAATCGGTTACAAGGTTTTGCGAATATCGGTGGCTGCATGCGAAAATATTTCCGAGCGAAACCCGCACTGCACGGCGCAGATAGGGCGACGAAGTTGCCGCGTCGAACAGCAGTGAATTCAGTCCGAAAGCAACCGCGTTGCGGACAATTGCACCAACGTTTTCGGAATTGACTATCGAGTTAAAAGCGAAAATGCGACTGCCGAAATCCTCGAAAGACGCTTCCGCTTTTTCTTCCGCAATTGCCATGATTCCGCTGTGAAGTTTATAGCCGACAATTTGACTCATAAGCGAAATATCGGCTGTGTAAATCGATTCTTTGTCTGCTCGGGAATAAATTAGTTCCGCGTGTGCCGCGAGAAATTCGGGTGTGCAGAAAACAGATTTTATGCGAAGCGAACTTTTCAGAAGACGCAAAACTACCTTAATCCCTTCGGCTACAAAGAACTTATCGGAATGAACCGTGTCGTTGTTTAAATCTCGCAGACTGCAATAATCGGCGATTTTAGGGTCAGAAACAGATTTGATAATTTGCATGCTGCGGTGTATAATGTCCATATCTTTTAATAATATAAAGACGAAAGCAAACGGCAAATATTATCTTTTTGAATATCTTTGCATTTTTGAAAATAAATTGCGTATCTTTGTAGTCTTAGTTTCGGTTAAGAAAGAAAATTTAGAGAAAAGCATAGCGAAAATGCAATTGATTAGATTTGAAAACAGACGTAAGTTATTTTTTCCTGCAATTGTATGTGCACTTGCGATTTTTACAGCATCGTCGTTTCCACAGCCGGATTTTATCGATTTAAGCATTCATTTGCAAGATAAAATTGTTCATTTTTGTGCATATTTTGTGCTTGGAGCAAGCCTTCAATTCGGTTTTTTTCGCAATTTTGAAGTGCGTAGTAAGCGGCAGATATTGATTTTGGCATGCGTTGTTGCTTCGCTTTATGGCGCGAGCGACGAACTTCATCAGTACTTTGTGCCCGGCAGGAGTTGCGATATTTTAGATTGGGTTGCGGACACGCTCGGTGCGTCGTTTTCTCTGTTTTTCTCAAAATATATTGATAATTTTTCGTTCCGCTTTTTGGAACATTTAAATAGTAAGGCTAAATGAGCACACCATTTTTTCAAGTAGAAAAATCTCTGAGCGACTGCAATGCCAGAGCCGGAAAAATAGTAACCGATCATAGCGAAATACTGACGCCGGTCTTTATGCCGGTCGGTACGCAGGGAACCGTCAAAGCGATTTATCAAAAAACGCTCGAAACGATGCCCGCGAACATAATTCTCGGCAACACGTATCATTTATATTTGCGCCCCGGAACAGATGTTATTCGCGATTTCGGCGGTCTGCATAAGTTTATGAACTGGAAAAACAGCATCTTGACCGATAGTGGCGGATACCAGGTTTTTTCTCTGAAAGATTTGCGGAAATTGACAGAAGAGGGAGCGCATTTTGCGTCGCATCTTGACGGCTCGAAACATCTTTTTTCGCCGGAAAAAGTTTGCGAAATTCAGCGTATAATCGGCTCCGATATTATGATGGTGCTCGATGAATGCATGGAATATCCGATTACGATGGAGTCCGCTCTGCGTTCGCTCGAACTATCCGAAAAATGGGCAAAACGCAGCCGCAAGGCATTTCTCGAGACCGAACCTCTCTATGGGCATCGCCAGTTTCAGTTTGGTATCGGACAGGGTTCGGTTTATCCGGAACTGCGAAAAATGTATGCCGAAAAATTAGTCGAAATCGGCTTCGAAGGTTATGCAATCGGCGGATTAGCGGTCGGCGAGCCTGCGAAAATGATGTATGACATGATTGATATTACGAATGAAATTTTGCCGAAAGACAAGCCAAGATACCTTATGGGCGTAGGTACGCCGGAAAATATTCTTGAGGCAATCGAGCGCGGAGTCGATATGTTCGACTGCGTAATGCCGACGCGAAATGCTCGAAACGGACAGCTGTTCACAACTTACGGCAAAGTGAATATTCGTAACGCTAAGTATAAGTATTCTCATCAACTTATCGATGAAAATATTGATTCTTATGCAAGTCGGAATTTTACACTCGGATACTTGCGACATTTGATGAATACGGACGAAATCCTTGGGCTGATGATTGCCAGCGAGCATAATATAGCTTTCTATTTATGGCTTGCGAAAACCGCACGCGAAAAAATAATTTCCGGAGAGTATCGTCTATGGAAATCGGAAATGCTTGAACGCTTTAAAAATGAGGCGGAATAGTTAAATGAAAATTATTTGATAATATAAAATGGAGAAAAACATGCTTAAACTTCTTTTGTTTGTTCTGGCAAGTACGCCAATGTTTGCAATGGGGCCGGCCCAGGGGCAGGACGCAGGTTCGTCGATGATTTCGACTTTCGTAATGTTTGGCGCAATTATTTTGATTATGTATTTCTTGATGATTCGCCCGCAGCAGAAACGTCAAAAAGAACATCAAAATATGCTGAATTCACTGAAAAAAGGTGATAAAATTGTTACATCTGCCGGAATTCACGGTACAATTAAAGAAATTGACGGCAACGTAATGACTATCCAAATTGCAGAAAACGTAGCCATTAAATTCGAAAAATCCGCTATCGTAAGCAAAGAAGCATAGTATCGGAGATTAAAATTTAAATGATAAGTGAAATAGATGAAGTCCTCGAAGATCTTGCCGCCGGTAAAATGATTTTGGTCATGGATGACGAAGATCGCGAGAATGAGGGCGATGTAATTATTGCTGCGCAGTTTTGTACTCCGGAAGTAGTGAATTTCATGGCGACACATGTTCGCGGATTAATTTGCACTCCGCTGACCGAAGAGAGATCCGACGAACTCGATTTTGCTCCGATGGTTGAGCACCAGAATGCTCTTCATGGTACGAATTTTGCTGTGTCGGTAGATTACAGATTCGATACAACAACCGGAATTTCCGCGGCTGATCGCTCTAAAACAATTATGGCGATGGCTGACCCTAATGCAAAAGCTGAAGATTTCGGGCGTCCCGGACATGTTTTCCCGCTGCGTGCAGTTAAGGGAGGCGTGCTGAAACGTGCCGGGCATACTGAAGCAACTGTGGATTTGTTGCGTCTTGCCGGACTTGAACCGGCCGGTGTATGTTGCGAAATAATAAAAGACGACGGCACAATGGCTCGCCGTCCGGATTTGGAAATATTTGCAAAAGAGCACGGTTTGAAATTGACGACGGTAGAAAAATTGATTTCCTATCGTTTTAACAAGGAAAACATGGTGAAATGCGTTGCAGAGGCTCAGTTGCCGTCTGAATATGGCGATTTTAAGATCATGGTTTACAAAAACATGCTTGATAATTTTGAGCATATCGCGCTTGTAAAAGGCGAGATTAAGCCGGATGAAAATGTGCTTGTGCGCGTTCATTCCGAGTGCTTAACCGGCGATGTTTTCGGCTCAAAACGTTGCGACTGCGGTGACCAACTCCATAATTCCATGGTGATGATCGATAAAGCAGGCAGCGGAGTTTTGGTTTATATGCGCCAGGAGGGGAGAGGCATCGGCTTGGTCAATAAGATTAAAGCTTACGCTTTGCAGGAAAACGGTCTCGATACGGTCGAAGCAAATGTCCATCTCGGATTTGATCCGGATCCGCGTAACTACGGCATTGGAGCTCAAATTTTGGCGTCGTTGGGCGTGCGAAAAATGAAATTGATCACTAACAATCCGAAAAAACGAGTCGGAATCGAAAGCTACGGATTGAAAGTTACCGAACAGGTTCCAATCGAAATTCAGCCGAACGCGTATAACAAAGAATATTTAAAGACAAAGAAAGATAAAATGGGGCACTTACTCCATTATTTGGACGACTAAAACAAATACAACAAATTATTGAATACAGTAAAGCCGTTGTTATAGATGGCTTTATTTTTTATTATGCAAAGTAATATTTTAACAAATAACAAATTATTGAGGTGAAAATATGCTTGATGTAGTCTATATGTCAGCTGAAAGTGTTCGCGAAGTTGAAAAAGAACTCCTCGAACTCAAAACAAAAGGCAGAAAAGACGTCGCCGATAAACTTGCTGAGGCACGTTCACATGGCGATTTGTCCGAAAATGCCGAATACGATGCCGCAAAGCATTCGCAGGAACTGCTTGAGATTAAAATCAACAAACTCGAGGAAACGCTTGCAAAGGTTCAAGTGCTGGATGCTGCGGATATGCCGACCGACAAGGTTTATATTTTGTCGCATGTTAAACTTAGAAACATGAAAAACAAAGCACTCCTCGAATATTATTTGGTAAGTCCGGAAGAAGCAGACTTTGAGAAGCGAAAAATTTCTGTAGATTCTCCGATCGGTAAAGCTCTGATGGGCAAAAAAGTAGGCGAAATTGCCGAAATTAAGGCTCCGGCCGGAGTAATTCCATACGAAGTACTTGAAATTTCAAGATAAATTACGGAGGGAAGGGGAAATCCCTTTCCCGTTTTTTTTTTTTTCACATTTAAGGAACGGTATGACAGTTTGATACTCTCGTAAAAATACTTTTATACGACGTGCGTCTTAACGTCTGAAAGTAGTTTTCGTTATTATAGAATATTATACACTATTATAGAGATATCCAAATATGTTAGGGATAATAAAATCAATGTTCGGCACTAAACATGACCGTGACGTTAAGGCTATGAAGCCGATTGTAGCACAAATCAATAAAATTTATGAAACGCTGCATACATTAACCGATGAACAACTCAAAGCTAAAACAGACGAGTTCAAAAATAAGGTCAAGGAAAATACTGCCGCCGTTGAAAACGAAAAACTTACATTAACCGAACAACTTAAAAACGAAGTACTTACGGTAGGGAAAATTGCCGATATCAATGAAAAAATAAAGCAACTCGATAAACAGATTTTCGAACTTGCAAACGGTACCCTGAATGAAATTTTACCGGAAGCTTATGCGGTAGTAAAGGAAACTTGTCGCCGACTTACCGAAAGAGGTTACATATATGAATATGCCGGTCAGCAGTACAAATGGGATATGATCCCGTATGATGTGCAGTTGATGGGCGGTATCGTTATGCACCAAGGAAAAATCTCCGAAATGACCACAGGTGAAGGTAAGACTTTGGTTGCCGTTCTTCCGATGTATTTGAATGCACTCGCCGGAAAAGGCGTTCACCTCGTTACGGTCAATGATTATTTGGCAAAACGTGATGCCGACTGGATGCGCCCGGTTTATGAATTCTTGGGCTTGAGCGTCGGGTCAATTTTGTCGAATATGGAACCGGAAGATCGCAAGAGAGTATACGATTGCGATTTGACTTACGGTACAAACAACGAGTTTGGTTTCGATTATTTGCGCGATAACATGGTGGTCAGCATGGATCAAATGGTTCAGAGACCGCATTGGTTTGCGATTGTCGATGAGGTCGATTCCGTCTTGATTGATGAAGCGCGAACTCCGCTTATTATTTCGGGACCGGTCGGGCAGTCTGATCAAAAATTTAATCAAATGAATCCGCTCGTAAAACGTTTGGTCGAATTTCAGAGCCGGCTCGTAAATGAAATAACTGCTGAAGCGGCGTCGCTCGTTTCGCAATATGAAAATAAAGAAAAACGCGAGCAACTCGGAATTTTGCTTTTAAGAGCATTTCACGGGCTGCCGAAGCATAAAAGACTTGCAAAACTTTTGCAGGAACCGGAACTCCAGAAACTGCTCCGTGAGACGGAAATTTTCTTTATGCGCGATAAAAATGCACGTATGCCGGAAATCGATGATGAACTATATTATATAATAGACGAAAAAAATCATCAACTCGATATTACGGACAAAGGACGTGCCGTATTGACGGAAGGACAGTCGGATCCGAACGTATTCGTTTTGCCGGATATTGCGGCAGAATTGAGTGCTATTGAAGGACGTACCGACCTCGAGCCGCAAGAAAAGCAGGATATGATTAACAGAGCAAATATGATTTATGCTGAGCGCAGCGATGTGATTCATACTTTGAACCAACTCTTGCGTGCATATTCGCTTTATGAAAAAGATGTTGAATACGTTGTCCAAGACAATAAAATTCTTATCGTAGATGAATTTACCGGTCGTATTCTCGATGGCAGACGCTATAGTGAGGGGCTGCATCAGGCGATTGAAGCGAAGGAAGGCGTAAAAGTTGAGCGTGATACGCAGACAATGGCGACTATTACCCTGCAGAACTATTTCAGACTTTATAAAAAACTTGCCGGCATGACCGGTACAGCAGATACTGAAGCGGGCGAGTTCGAGAAAATCTATAAACTTGAAGTTACGGTTGTTCCGACTAATAAACCGATTGTCCGCAAAGATGAGGAAGATTTAATCTTCCGCACAAAACGCGAGAAATTCAATGCAATTATCGAGCAAGTGCAGGAGGAAGTTCAAAAAGGACGTGCCGTCCTGGTTGGTACTGCGTCGGTTGATGTCTCCGAATTAATAAGTAAGATGCTTAAGCGTGCCGGAATTCCGCATAATGTATTAAATGCAAAGCAACATGCGAAGGAAGCGGAAATTATCTCGAATGCAGGTTGCAAGGGAGCCGTTACAATTGCTACAAACATGGCGGGACGTGGTACGGATATTAAACTTGATCCTGATGTTAAGAAAAACGGCGGTCTCGCAATTATCGGTTCTGAAAGACACGATGCAAGACGTATCGATCGCCAGTTGCGTGGTCGTGCCGGTCGTCAGGGCGATCCGGGAACTTCGCAGTTCTATATTTCGCTTGAAGATAACCTGATGCGACTTTTTGGTGGCGAACGAATTGCCGG
>JAQUZU010000159.1 GCA_028691175.1 Candidatus Kapaibacterium sp.
TATGATAAATAACTCTGCGGATAATGCCTGAAGGCTTGCTTTTGCACGATAATTAAAAATTATTTTAATAATAACAATATTATTCGGATTAAAACTTCTTTTATTATCTAATACGTGGTTCGGCAAGCGTCGAATCAGAGATTGACATATAATTGATTCACAATAAATATATTTAGGTGAAAAATGGCACAATTAAAGATAACTAGAGTTGCTCAAAGCAAATATGACAGTGTAAATTGGGATGATCTGAAGTTTGGATATTACTTCTCAGACCACATGTTCGTCAGCGATTATGCAGACGGTAAATGGAATGAAGGCGAAATTATGCCTTACGGTCCGATGCAGGTTGAACCGACTTTATGTACTCTCCACTATGGTCAGACAGTTTTCGAGGGGTTGAAGGCTTTCCGCGCTAAAAATGGGGGCGCGAATATCTTCCGTCCAATTATGAACGCACGCCGTTTGGTTCGCAGTTCGGAAATGGTTTGTATTCCTCCGTATAATCCGGAGAAAATGGTGCAGGATATATGCGAACTCGTTAAAGTCGAAAACAAATGGATTCCGTCTCAGTACGGGCAGTCGCTATATATTCGTCCGTTAATCTACGGTACAGGCAACTTCCTCGGCGTTCATCCGTCGAAGACTTATAGAAATATTGTTATGTGCTCACCGGTTGGCGCTTACTATAAAGAAGGTATCAACCCGGTTAAAATCAAAGTTGAAGACGTTTATTCACGCGCAGTAAAGGGTGGACTTGGTGCTGCAAAAACTGCTGCCAACTACGCTGCTTCTCTCTATGCAGGTACGCAAGCACAGGCAAACGGTTATGCACAAGTTCTCTGGCTCGACGCAATTTCTCGCGAAGTAATTGACGAAGTTGGTGCGATGAACATCATGTTTCTCATGAAAGACGAACTTATCACTCCGAGCCTCGAGCACGGCACAATCCTCGCCGGCGTTACTCGCGACTCTGTTCTTCATATCGCAAAAGATTGGGGCGTTAAGGTTTCCGAGAGAAATATCTCTATTGACGAAATCCACGATGCATACAAGAGCGGACGCCTGAAAGAAGTATTCGGCACAGGTACTGCAGCAGTTATCTCGCCGGTCGGAATGCTGACATATAAAGGCGAAGACCTCATTATAAACGATGGTAAAATCGGTGAATTCTCGCAGAAATTATACGATACAATCACCGGTATTCAATACGGCGAAATAGAAGATAAATACGGCTGGAACGTTCACGTAGAATTCTAGTGCGTAGAAAAATCGGGCTGAAAGCCTAAAAAAAATTTAACCCAAGGCCGAGCGTTGCGACACCTTGGGTTAAATAGTAAACGAGGATTCTTCGCGATTTTGCGGGTTGCAATTAAACCCAAGGCACGTGCAATCTGTCTACTGTTTTTAGAATTTTATTAACTATTGAGCATATTATGAAATTTAATTTTTTGATGCTTTTTCTGTTCTTGATTTGCGGTAGCTTGTATGCCGCGGATTATACGGGCAAAGTAGTCGATGCAGACGATTCGTCGCCGTTGTTTGGTGCGACAGTTCAACTTTATAATTCGGCACAAAAGTCGGTATATCACGATAAAGCAAAAAAAGGCGGTTTTTTTACTTTAGAGGGTGTTAAAAATGGTAAATATACCATGAAAATTACTTATGTCGGCTATAAAACCCTCGAACAAACTTTGAATTTTACTAACAATTCGAAGAGCAGTCTGGGTACTTTCAAACTAAAAACTTCAGACGTGCTGACAGGCGATGTAATAGTTGAAGCACAAATGCCGATTGGAGAGATTGTAGAAGATACATCGCAATTCAACGCCGCTGCATACAAAGTTGCAGAAAATGCTGTGGCGGAAGACCTTGTAAAGAAAATACCGGGAGTGGAAGTTTCCGGCGACGGAACTATTACTGCACAGGGTGAAACCGTGAAAAAAATTCTTGTAGACGGCAAACCATTCTTTGGAAATGATCCGCAAATGGCGATGAAAAATCTGCCGGCAGACATTATCGATAAAGTGCAGGTTTATGACGCATCTTCCGGAAATGCTGAATTTTCGGGCAATACAGACGGCGAAACAGAAAAAGCCCTGAATATTATTACAAAACGCGACAAACGAAGCGGACACTTTGGCAGAGTTACTGCAGGATACGGTACTGACGAAAAATATTCAGGCGATATCTTCTGGAATATTATGAACGAAGAAGCCCGAATTTCTATAATCGGCTTGACGAATAACGTCAATAAGCAGAATTTCTCAATTGAAGATATTATCGGTGCTGCCGGTGGATCTACCGGTGGCAGACGTCCGCCGAGAGGAGGTTTGCGTCCGAGCAATTCTAATTCTGAACTTGCACCGGGAGGCGGCGGATTTAACAGCATTTCCTCATTCTTGGTTGGGCAAAATGACGGCTTGGTAACAACTAACTCGGTCGGCGTGAATTATTCGGATCAATATGGCTCGGTAGCTGAAATTACCGGCTCGTATTTCTTCAATATGAGTGATAACGAGAATAAAAAGCAAACTGACCGCGAGTATTTCCTTGAAGGCGATTCTTTGCAGTTATATAATCAACTCGGAGAAGGAACTTCGGATAATTACAATCACCGAGGTAACTTACGCCTGCAAATTGATGTAGATTCGAGCAATGCCTTCTTAATTGAACCGTCTGTTTCGGCTCAGCAAAATGAAATGAATACTTACGCCTCGACTGTCAATCAGTATCAAAACGGAGAATTGATTAACAGAGCCGACAATAAATATAAATCCGAATATGATGGCATGAATTTCTCGAACGATATTACCTATCGCCATAAGTTTGCAAATAAAAACAGAAATTTAAGTTTGTCTTTTTCCAATTCATATCAAGATAAAGACGGATATTCAATGCAGGATGCGACGACGGATTATTTGTCTCAAGGATATACCGATACCCTGAAGCAGAAAACCGATTTGTTTAATAAATCGGTGGGCTTGAGTGGTGAAGTGCGATATACCGAACCGATTTTCGAAAATTCGCAGTTGCAGTTCAGCTATAATATTGATAACACAAATAGTCAGTCAGACAAGAAGGCAAATCTATTCGATGAGGAAAGCAACAATTATTCAATTTTTGATACGACTCTTTCGAGCAACTATAAGAGTACTTTTACATCGCAAAAAATCGGTGGTTCGTATAGATATAAAAAAGGCATCGTCAATTTGTCTGCAGGTTTATTCTATCAACATTCGGAACTTTCCGGCGAGCAAATTTTCCCGTTTGCCTCAAATGTGGATTATAAAATGGAAAGTCTCCTGCCGTCGTTCCGTTTGAATTTAAAATTTAGCCAGCGTAATCGTTTCCATTTGCGTTATCGCACGAGGGTGCTATCTCCGACCGTAACACAACTTCAGGAAGTGGTTGACAATTCGAATACTTTGCAATTGTCAATCGGTAACAGCGATTTGAAACCGCAATATTCAAATACAATTAATGCTCGCTATATGCAGATGAGCAACGATATGACGCGTTTCTTTATGATTATGGGCGCCGTGAATTTCCGCAATAATTATATTACAAATTCATATTATACAGCAACTGCAGATACTACTCTTTACGATGTCTCGCTCGCTGCCGGAAGCCAGTTGGTTCGTCCGATTAACGTCGACGGATATTTCGATTCACGTTTTATGATGAACTACGGATTTCCGTTCCCGCTGATTCGTTCGAATTTGAACTGGGGCGTAGGGGCAACTTTCTCGCATACTCCGACTGTTACGAATGGATTGAAAAATACTTCAAATGCTTATGCTTTAAACACTAATTTAAATATTGGCAGCAATATTAGCGAAAATCTTGACTTTAACGTTAATGCAGGATATACTTATTATATTACCGATAACTCAATCTCGAGCAGTTCCTCAAATAACAAGTATAATGTGGTTAATCTAAATGTTGATTTGAATTGGACGATGTTCTGGGGAATCTTCTTGCAGGCATCTTCTTCTAATGCATTCTTTAATGGTGCAAACTACGACAGCGGAGATTATAACACAAACTTGCTGAATTTCTCGATTGGTAAGAAATTCCTTGCCGG
>JAQUZU010000160.1 GCA_028691175.1 Candidatus Kapaibacterium sp.
AAATTGAGGTTGAAATAGCGACGACGCAACGTACGAAATCATGGGCTCATAGCTCAGTTGGTAGAGTGCTTGAATCGCACTCAAGAGGTCGGGAGTTTGATTCTCCTTGGGTACACAATAGTCGCTTTTAATTGGAATCGTAGCTCAGCTGGTTAGAGCGCCTGCCTGTCACGCAGGAGGTCGCGAGTTCGAATCTCGTCGATTCCGCAGTTTGAAATAGTTTTCTTTGGAGTCGTAGCTCAGCTGGTTAGAGCGCCTGCCTGTCACGCAGGAGGTCGCGAGTTCGAATCTCGTCGATTCCGCAATTTGAAATAATTTTCTTTGGAATCGTAGCTCAGTTGGTTAGAGCGCCTGCCTGTCACGCAGGAGGTCGCGAGTTCGAATCTCGTCGATTCCGCAATTTGAAATAGTTTTCTTTGGAGTCGTAGCTCAGCTGGTTAGAGCGCCTGCCTGTCACGCAGGAGGTCGCGAGTTCGAATCTCGTCGATTCCGCAAAGCAGGATAAGAAATTATCCTGCTTTTTTTAAATGTTGAAAAGAATTTCTTGCGTTAGTCCGTAAAAAGTATTAATTTACATACTTAAAATTGTATTAATTTTGAGAAAATAGGGGACTTATATGAAAAAATTCTTTACTGTACTGGCGGCATCTGCCTTCCTTGCCGGAGCAAGTAATTTGCTTGCAACCGATTTCGCAAATGATTGGGCTTGGAGACACCCATTTCCAACTGCGAACCAACTTAACTGCGTAAAAACCATAGAAACTAACAACTTCGCCATTGCGGGCGATAACGGATATTTCGGCATTAGTCAAAATGCCGGGAAAACTTGGCGTGAAGTCAATATGCGGACATTCGAAGATCTGGTTTCAATCGCGATTTACGGCGGAGATTACATGATCTTTGATGATTTAGGCGGAGTATATAATTCAAATGGCGAGCGACTTTATTCTCTAAAAGATAAACTCGGAAAAGAAATTGAAGTTAACGTAAATGAAAATTTTGCCGGAAAGTTATGGCTCGGATGCGATACCGGCACGCTGCTCAGTAGTTCAAACGGTACTGATTGGACACAGGCAAATATAAATGTTAGCGGGGATATTACCGCAATAAGTTATGAGTTTAATACTGCACGAATCGGCACGTCTGAAGGTAAAATATTTGTTAGCCGCGATGACGGTGCAACATGGAGCGAAGAACAGGCTACCATAAAAGCCGGAACGGAAGTAAATTGCTTCAGTTTCCCGACTGCGGAAACAGGCTATGCGGCATGCGATAAAGGTTATGTTCTAAAAACAATAAACTCCGGCTTGTCTTGGGATACATTAAAAACTCAGCAAACTTATTCGAATTTCCAAGTCTATTTTGTAAATGAAACATTTGGCTTGATGAGTGGTGAGTTTGGTTATGTGCTATACACTACAGATGGTGGAGCGACATGGACACAGTATGCCAGCGGGGTTTATGGGGAATTGCAGTCTATGGCTATTGACGCTGCCGGAAATATGGTTGGAGTAAGTTCAAACGGAGATATAATAACATCGAATCTCGCTACAATATTGAACGGATTTCAAGTACCATCGCAGAAGGTAACCTCGTTCAATTTGCACGATATTACAGCCATCAACGAAAAAGTTCTTGCTGTCGGTGCTAACGGTGCAGCAATTTTAAGTCAGGACAACGGAAATACTTGGACAAAAATTGATGTCGGAACGAGCAAGCAAATAAATTCGGCAAAATTTTTCAGCAAAGACACAGTATATGCTGTTACTGCAGATGCCGAATTATATCGCTCTATTGACGGTGGCACGACGTGGAAAACTCAAACACTCGATAATGAGCGCGGCTTAAACTGCATTTGCTCGAACGGAATGAACGGCTATCTTGTTGGCGATAAAACTACAGTATTTTACACCTCCAATTTGGGAAAAAGATGGTCACAAGTAGTGGTATCGACTCCTTCGGCATTTGATATTTACGGTGTTTGCACTGATGGAACAAATGCGTGGTTATGTGGAGAAGGCGGCAAAATCGCCAAAGTAGCCGTTGGAGGCGAGGTTTGGGAAGTAGTTACATCAAATTGCGATGAACAATTGAATTCGATTTCCGTAGTAGGGAATGTCGGCTACGCTTGTGGTGAGAATGAAACGTTGCTTAAAACTACAGATGGTGGAGCAACTTGGACGCAAGTCTCGCTTGCAAATATTGTATTTAATGACGAAGCAACTCCATTAACCGAAGTCTATATGCACAACGACGGCGTTTCTGCATTTTTAGTCGGAGAAGATGGAACACTCTGCCGTACAACAGACGGCGTAAATTGGGAAAGAGTAGCTATTCCTGCAAATCAAAATATTTACGGACTCGGCACCCAACTTGAAGATAATAATTTTGTAGCTTGGGTATGTGGTGGCTCGGGATTGGTAATGTCTTGTGGCGCAGAAATGTCCGCAGTTGAAGAGCAATTGCCGAAAAACGTTGCTTTACGTGTTTATCCGAATCCGGTAACAGAGCTTGTAAATATTGAAATGCCGAATTCACTTTCCGGAAATGTCGATGTAGAAGTTTCCGATATTGCAGGTAAAGTTGTGATGAACACACAAAATGTAATGATTACAAACGGAATGATTGAATTAAATCTGCAGAATTTGAATACCGGATTTTATACTGTTAAGGTTGCTGCCGGCAAAAATGCAAGCACAATAAATTTGATTAAGAAGTAAAATAATCTAAGACACAAAAAAGGGGAACATGCAAATTGCGGTTCCCCTTTTTCTATGTTTATTTCTTTTTTACATTCTGCCGATATTTGCTGACATATTGCTTATGGGCAGAAAAATTCACCGCGAAATTATGCCGTCCGCTTCCGTCTCCGACAGCTACGAAAAAAATGTAGTTGTGCTTTTCCGGAGTTAATGCAGCAGAGATTGATGATTTCGACGGGTTGTTTATCGGTCCCGGCGGTAATCCAGCATATCGATATGTGTTGTACGGATTGTCGGTTTTAAGATCGTCATAAGTAAGCCTCTTCTTTTGTCCTAAGGCATACTGCACGGTTGGATCAGCTTCGAGTCGCATTCCTATGCGGATCCGGTTTTGATATACTCCGGCTACTCTCGGACGCTCTTCTATGCATGGGGTTTCGGCTTCGACAATTGAGGCTAAAGTCAGCACTTCCTGCTTGGATTTGCCCTGTATTTTCGCTTTTTCGGCAAATTGCGTTTTCCAGATCTTTTCTTGTTCGTCGAGCAAAGTATTTAGCACATCTTCCGGGGTTTGCTTCCAGAAGAAAATATATGTTGCGGGGAACAGGTAACCATCTAAATTATTTGACTTGATGCCGCGGGCACGCCGTAAGCTGTCGGAATTTGCAAAGTGGAGAAATTCGAGTTCGTCTAATCCGATTTTTTCTGCAGAGATACGTGCAAAATCGCGGACGGTAATTCCCTCCGGATATGTGACCTTCACCATATTGTTTTGCATGCCGTTCACCAAGGCGTTTATTACGTCGAGATGCGTGTGGATAGGTTCAAATTTATATGACCCGGCGAACATCTTTTTCCCGGAAATCTTTAGATAAGCCTTGAACAGCGGTTTCATGATAAATTCCGGAGTCAAAACATCTTGCTGAGCGAGCGTGTCAAGCACACTTTCAACTGACTGATTTTTATTTACGGTAAGCAGAATAGGTGCATTCATTATAATATTCTGATTTAATCTGTAATACACCAAACCACCGGCAACGCCACAACAAATCACCAAAATCAGACCGACAATAAGCAAATGCTTATATAGTTTTCGCATATTAATTCTGCTCCTTCAACGCATTTTGTGTAATATCGAGATCAATTTGAAAGGCGGCTAAGTCTGCATTATCGCACTCTTTCTCGATAAATTTAGCGATTTCCGGCTTGCATTTACCGGTCTCAATTTCAAAAAAAGTAATTCCCAAAGCAATGATTTTGCTCTGATACTCCTCCGAAGCCATCTTATTAAGAATAATTAACTTTGAGTCGTTTACAAGGCAAAAACCGCTTTTAAATCT
>JAQUZU010000030.1 GCA_028691175.1 Candidatus Kapaibacterium sp.
TGCTAACGCTATATTTTTATATACGAATATACGAAAATTCTTTATACAAAACAATTAAAAAACGCAGATTATTTTTTATTTTATTGAGTTTCCGGATGTTATATCTCTTTAGTAATAGGCAACAAAAATTATGAAAAGAACCCCGAAAGTTTTGTCCGACTTCCGGGGTTCGCTCTTGTTCGTTGCATCTGTTATTTTACAATTTCCAACTTTCTTGCTGAGTTTGAGTTTTTTGCATATTGCAATAAATTTCCGACAACTCACTGACTGCTAAATGTGTTATATGCAATGGTGTGGGCCGGTTCTAATTCACTCTAACTAAATGATCTTTCCATTCTTCGGGAATTTCATTAATGTCCATAATTTTCAATGATGAGTCTATTGAAGACATTGATTTACTTAAAGTTTCATTAATAGAATCAGTATCAATTTCCCACATCGCACCTGTCGCGGGGTCAATTATTAACATCCCTAAAACTCCACCTAAAAGAAGGTTTCCAAAATACCAACCGTCTAAACTGGAAGAGATATTCACAATTTTGTCGTCATAGCCTGGACTTGAAAGTTTAACTTGGTATTTTGCTTTAGAGAAAAATCCTGTTCCTGCTTTCAACTTAACAACCGAAGGGGTACTACCTACGTAAACTTCTTGACCTTTTTTGTCGGTTATGCTTACTTTTGCGTTGCTTGGAGTACTATTTATTGTAACTTGATAAGTGCTTTTACTGAAGATAGAAGCACAACTTGACAATAATAAAACTGATGCCATCATTATGACTACACTTGTAAAACGAATTCTGTTCATTTTATTCACCTCTTATATTAAAAAAATCCCTACTCGTTTGGCTTTTCGGTGTCGCCCCGTTTTTTATGGTTTCTGGTCTCCATTTATTTATTCATTTAAAAACAGTCAAAGTATTTCGTTAGGGGTTCTCCTGTCAGTTCACTATTTCGTTCTCATAATCTGCCCATAACAATTCATTCATACAATATGCAAATATACAACATGCAAACATACAATATGCAAACATACAATATGCAAACATACAACATTTCTAATAAAAAACAAATTTTTATTTTTTTGAGTTTCCGGATGTTATATCTCTTTAGTAATAGGCAACAAAATTTATGAAAAGAACCCCAAAAGTTTTGTCCGGCTTCCGGGGTTCGCTTTTTCTCTTATTCCCCTCCTTTGGAGGGGCTGGGGGAGGTTTTT
Source organism: Candidatus Kapaibacterium sp. (assembly GCA_028691175.1). Taxonomy (GTDB): domain Bacteria; phylum Bacteroidota; class Ignavibacteria; order Kapaibacteriales; family UBA2268; genus CALLXS01. Next base: position 1,217 of record JAQUZU010000030.1, read on the forward strand.
ACTGCGGGTCAAGCCCGTGCGCATGGGTTTATCTTGAGAGTTGAAGTTTTGCAATTAATTTGAAACCAAAAAATAAATGGTTCGTACATTAAAATAGGGAAATATTAATTTTTCCCTCGATTTAAGAAGTTTATAGAGATCTCACTGCTTCACTTCAAGTCGAAGAAATAATTAATGAACAAAAACTCAGGAGTACCATGAAAAAATTAAAACTTATTGTTGCCTCGGTTTTATTATCTGTACCTTTGTTGGCGCATGCACAAGAAGATAAAATGTGGCTTCGCTTTCCAACTATCTCGCCTGATGCAAAAACTATAGCGTTTTGCTATAAAGGCGATATTTATAAAGTATCTGCTCAGGGTGGCAAGGCAATACAATTGACAACAAATTCGGCGTATGACTATGCGCCTGTCTGGTCTCCGGACGGAAGTCGTATTGCTTTCGCGTCAAATCGCTACGGAAATTTTGATATTTATACGATGCCGATTGACGGCGGAAGTCCTACAAGAGTAACTTTTTGGTCGGGCAACGAAAAGCCTCTTAGCTATAGTAACGACGGCAAGTCGATTCTATATTCTACGGTTATTATGTCCGATAAGATTTTCTCGCTGTTTCCGGGCGGTGGTTTCCGGCATGTTTATTCTATTCCGACCGAAGGCGGACGTCCGCAGATATTTTCTGAAATCGGCATGAACGATGTGTGCCTTAATAGTGATGGCTCGAAAATCCTGTATCACGATTATAAGGGATATGAGGATAATTGGCGCAAACACCATAAATCATCGGTAACCAGAGATGTTTGGATGTATGATGTTTCTTCAAAGCAATACAAACAAATTACTGACTTCGAGGGAGAAAACAGAAATCCGGTTTTTGTTCCCGGAGACGAAAACTCGATGTATTACCTAAACGAACAGAGTGGCTCATTCAATATATACAAGCGAAATATTAATACGAAAAGCGAGACTCAACTAACCGAGCACAAGGATCATCCGGTGCGCTTTTTATCGATTGCCGATAACGGAAAAATGTGCTATCTGTATGATGGCGGCTTATATACATTTACTGAAGGTAACAAGCCGACAAAACTTAATGTGGAAATTGCTACCGACGATACAGAGCAGGAATACAAAATCGACTTCCAAAAAGGCGGAATTACCGAAATGGCAGTATCGCCGAACGGAAAAGAAATTGCATTCATCATCCGCGGCGACGTATATTCGACTTCGACAGATTATGAAACTACAGTCCGCATAACAAATACACCGGAGCAGGAAAGAGGTATCGAGTTTAGTCCCGATGGACGTAAGCTGGTATATTCTTCCGAACGTAACGGATGCTGGAACGTTTATTTATCCGAAATTGTAAACAAAGAGGATAAACTATTTATATATGCAAACGAGATTGCCGAAAAACCGGTTACGGAGGGAAATACGGTATGTTTCCAGGCATCTTTCTCGCCCGACGGAAAAGAAGTCGCATATTTGGAAAACCGTACTACGCTGAAAGTTATTAACCTGCAGACAAAAGCAAAACGAACAATTTTAGGTGCAGAGTATAATTATTCATACGCTGATGGCGATCAGTTCTATGAATGGTCTCCGGACGGAAAATGGTTCTCGGTTAATTTCTTTGAAAAAGGTGGGTGGAACAAAAACGACTTGGGGCTTGTAAAAGCAGATGGAAGCGGCGAGATACACAATCTTACCCAAAGCGGATATTATGATGACGGTGGGACATTTGTATTAGACGGTAACGCCGTTATGTGGTATTCCGACAGAAACGGTTTTCGCAGTCACGGTGGCGGGGGAGCAGAACAAGATATTTACATTATGTTCTTCAACCGGGAAACTTATGATAAATTCAAAATGTCCAAAGAGGAACTTGCTCTTTTGAAAGAATCTGAAGCCGAAGCCGCAAAAGATAAAGCCAAGAAAGAAGATTCTGACAAGAAAGATAAAAAAGATAAAAAAGACAAGAAAGACAAAGCCGACAGTACCGAAATTAAATTGCCGGAAGTTACATACGATTTTGCAAATGCTGAGGACAGAGTGATTCGTATGACGATTGCATCTGCACATCTTGGCAGCAGTTTCTTAAATAAAGAAGGCGATAAACTGTACTATTTTGCAGCATTCGAAAAGGGTTACGACCTCTGGGAGCGTGATTTTAAAGAGAATACTACAAAATTAATTGCTAAACTCGGAACATCCGGCTCAGCATTGCAGTCAGACAAAGAAAAATCGAAATTATTCATGCTTTCCAATGGTCAAATCAGTCTGGTTGAAACCGCCAAAGGTAGCACAAAACCTGTAACGGTCAGTGCGGAGTTTAATTATCGTCCGGCTCAGGAACGCGAATATATATTCAATCATGCTTGGCAGCAAGTAAAAGACAAGTTCTATGATCAGAATATTCATGGTATTGATTGGCAGATGTATCGCGATGCTTATGCAGGCTTTTTGCCGACTGTCAATAACAACTTCGATTTTGCGGATTTATTGAGTGAAATGCTGGGAGAATTGAATGCCTCTCACACCGGAGCAAGTTTTTATGCACAATCAAACGGCGACAATACGGCCGTATTCGGAATGTTCTTTGACTTGGATTATACAGGCGACGGCTTGAAAATAACAGAAGTATTGGAAAAGAATCCGATGGTTAAGGCTACATCAAAAATCAAAGAAGGCGTAATCATTGAAAAAATCGACGGGAACCCGATAAAGGCGGGAGAAGATTACTTCAGGTTCTTAAACAAAAAGACTAACAAATCGGTACTTCTTTCTTTATCAGACGGAAAAACACAGTGGGAAGAACGTGTTAAGCCGATTTCTTCATGGCAGGAAAATGAATTGCTATATCAACGCTGGGTAAAGCAGCGCGAAAAATTGGTTGATTCATTGTCAAACGGAAAAGTGGGATATGTGCATGTACGCGGTATGAACAGCGAAAGCTTCCGCGAAGTATATTCGAAAATTCTTGGTAAGCACCGCAATAAAGAAGCAATTGTAGTTGATACACGTTTCAATGGCGGTGGTTGGCTGCATGACGATCTCGCAACGTTGCTTAGCGGAGAACGATATGCAGATATGGTGCCGCGTGGGCAGTATGTTGGTTCCGAACCGCTTAACAAGTGGACGAAACCGTCGTGTGTTGTTGTGAGCGAAGGGAACTATTCCGATGCTTATGGATTTCCGTTTGCATATAAAGCGTTGAACGCCGGAAAATTGGTCGGAATGCCTGTTCCGGGCACGATGACTGCTGTTTGGTGGGAAAGACAAATGGATCCATCATTGGTTTTCGGTATTCCGCAGATCGGTACAAGAGATATGAGCGGTAAACTCCTTGAAAACAAACAACTTGAACCGGATGTATTGGTCAATAACGATCCAAAAAGTTTGATAGAAGGACGCGATCCGCAAATTGAAGCAGCCGTGAAGCTGATGCTCGATACAATAAAATAATGGATGGATATGGATTTTTCATAAGGGGGCTGCGCGCCCCCTTTTATATAATATTCATTATTTTAAATCAGTTGAAATAATGAATGCTAAGTGTTTGATTTTTTCTTTATTCATGTTTTATCCTAACCAATGTAACGCTTCATTTGTAATTTGCTCGTACCACAATTGTTCGTTTTCACATATTTCAGCAAGTTCATTTGAACGTTCAAAAAAATGTTTTATGTGCTGAGGTTGTGGTGTATAACTTGCTTTGTACGAATCTTCTACCATTTTTTGAAATACATTTAATGACAAAGGAATAATGGTTGATCTACCACCATAATAAGATATATTCATTTTGTGTAATGCGTAGAAATGTGCAATACAAGCTTCGTTGATTGAAGGTGCAATAAATAGACAATACGCAGGTTTGTCTGTCGCTTTCTTCAATTTGGCAAGGTGTCGCGTTACAGGTTCACCCTCCATTTCGTATTGACGTTGTCCTTTTGCCATTGTAACTTCAACAGACAAACCGAAATCACCATAGTCGCAAATAATATCAGCCATATTACCCTGTGCAGTAGACATTGGGTTCCCAAAATCGTCAAATTTCAAATTTGCAGTAATGTTTCCACCATCAAGCATCGTCATCGCCCGCCAGGTATTCCATTCAAGCATTAACGGAGTGTCGTACAATGTGTTGTCAATTATTTGGGCAAAAGTATTTTGAATATCGTTGTATGCTTTATAATCTTTAATTTCAAGCATTTGATCTGCTATAAGTTTTTCTTTTCGATTAGAAACCTCCGTATCAAGAATATCTTTCAGTTCAGTTAGAGAAGCAGTCTTTTTAATGTGAACACCTGCAAATTCTGATTGTAGTTTTTTTATCAAAAAATCTTTATTGTCTGTTAGTAATTGTGGTATTTGAGCATTTCCCAAATAGGCTGAATAACTTGTTTCATTATTTACAAAACAAGGTTCCCTGTCTGTGTTTTGCAGAAAATAATCTACTTCGGATAGTTTTTCAGGAACAATGGAAAGAGTTTTGCCAACGTGCGAAATGTTTACCATTCCTGTTGCTCGCAAATAACGGAAACAGGCATCGGCGTAATCTCGCATATTTCTGGCTTTCGTTTGCAAAAATTTATCCAATGAGCGGTTTCGGCTCTCGCGTGTTTTTGTTTCTCCTGCTGCTATTTCATCGTGATAAATCTCTTGCAACTCATTTCTTAAATACTCGCCGCTGAAAATTTTATAACTGCCCTCGTGTTGTGCTTTTGCAAATCTAAATTGTTCTATTTTAGATACTATCGTGTCAAATTGGCGATAATCGACCAATTGCAAACCAAAAATCTTTAATTCATCGAACTTAAGCGAGCCGAAATGCCGAACAAGACGAAAAAGTTCCAAGTATGGTTTTACCCAAAACTCTGCGGCTTTGTCGTTTGGTTTGTGATAAGGAGAAGGAACTTGGAATTTAATAAGTTGTCGTAAAAATATTTCTTCCTTTCGGCGTGAACGCATTAGTTCTTCTCCTGCTGGTGTTAAACTAATTGTCGGCGATAGATTGACAAAGCCCAATGCTTTGGGTGACGGAATGAAAGAATCATTTATTGATTTGTTCCAATCATTGAAGTTCTCTGCAAATTCTCTGCGTTCAAAATATGGCACGAGGCATTGCCAAAAGTCATTGAACAAATCTAACTTTTCCATTATCCAAAGATTTTACTTTCAATTTTATTTGCTTTCGCTGTATTTTCGTAAAGTTCAATAATTTCATCGTAGTTGATGAATTTGAACTTGTCCATACTATTATGATATGGCTCTAAATAGATAGTTTGATTAAATTTATTCCTATGCTGTTCCGGTGCTACAATAAAAAAATCAGTTCTAAAATTTTGTAATTGCAGACTTCTATTAAACGCTCCATTTAATGTTCCAATGCTATCAACCACTTCAAAAACCTTTTGAGGAAAGTAAAGTCCTTTCGCATTAAACCAAACAACGTCAATTCTTTTCGCTTCTTGTATGATTTCGGGATATGAAAAAACAGGTATTTCCTTTATTGTCGCAATATTTTGTAAATGGATGTTGTCGCGGTAAAGTGCGGACGGGTCTGCTGTGTATGTATGAAAGTTTTTAAAATTGCCTAATTCGATACAAATTCCTTCGATATACGAGTGCATTCGTATAGTGTCTTCTTTGTGAGGCTTCTGTTCTTCTTTGTAATCTTGTAAAGCGTATATGCTCAATCCAATTTTCTTGAATCGTTTATTGTTTCTAATTTCACGATACAATACACCTCTAATTCCTGCTTCCCATTCATTTGAATCTTTCGCCGTAGGATAGTATTTGTCAATATTCTGATATATAACGTCCAAACTCGCCGAACCATTATTATCTTCCATTACTTTTTGTATGGCTTCAACTTTTGTCATAAAGCATATTGTTGTTTTAAATTATCGAATTGTCGGCGATTATCTTCATAGATTTTTTCTATTTCGTCAAGTTCTTTGCGTAAGGTCGGATAATTTGATTTAACACCATTATAAAACGCTATTAACTTAGTGTTTATATCATTGATTATCGCTTTTTTCGGTTCTAAATGGAAATATAAAGCCCCACCACCAAAGAATGGCTCTATGTACCGGCCATCGTATTGCGGGATATGTTCCATTATGTGCGGAATCTCTTTTGATTTGCCGCCTCTGTATTTAATTAGTGGCTTCATGTTTTTTTGATTTTGAGTTATAATTAAATATATTTTCTTTTACTACATTCAAAATGTCCCCTGCCTTCTGTTCATCTTTTACGACCAAATATATATTATCAGCCAAACAAAGCTTTACTAATTCATCTTGATCAGCATTTAGTATTTCAGCAAGTTGAATTACTTGCTCTTTGCGTGGCGAGTAGTTCTCATTTTCTATGTGGCAGTAGCTACATTAATAGCGGTAGCAACTTTTCTTTGCGATAACCCGCATTGTTTTGCTTGTTTGTACTATGTATAAGATAAATCTTGAACTTTCTATACAAAAATACAAAAATATTTGTAAAATACATATAGAAATAAACAATAAGTTTTCAACACGTTTTGCATGTGCTTAACTGAAATATCATAAAAATTCCCTACAAAGATATATAAAATACTTGAACTATACAAGATTAAAGCAAATAGCTTCAATGTGGATTTACCGTAAATACTTTCCCGTTATCGAGTTTTCGCATTTTATAAGGTCTTCGGGAGTGCCTTCGAATAGTACTGTTCCGCCGTTTTTGCCGCCTTCGGGTCCCAAATCGATAATCCAGTCGGCTCGTCTGATAATATCCAAGTTATGCTCAATGATTATTACCGTATTATCGGCATCGACCAATTTCTTTATTATGGAATACAATACTTCAATATCGGTGATATGCAGACCGGTAGTAGGCTCGTCCATAACGTAGATGTTGCCCGATTTTTTGAGTTCGGTGGCGATCTTTAGTCGCTGACATTCACCGCCCGAGAGCGTGCTGAGCGATTGTCCGAGTTTCAGATAGCCGAGCCCGACCTCCTGCAAAAGTGTTAGCCGTGTGTTGATGATAGGAATATCGAAAAACTCCTGTGCCTGATTTACAGTCAAATCCAAGACTTCGGAGATGTTTTTGTCTTGATACTTCAGTTGAAGCACTTCCGGATTGTAACGCTTGCCGTCGCATTCGTCGCACTTGGTCTTTACAGCATCGAGGAAATGCATTTCATAGCTCAAAACGCCTTGGCCGTTACATTTCGGACACGCCCCCTTTGAGTTGAAACTAAACAAACCCGGATCTGTGTTAGTTGCTTTGGCAAACTCTTTCCGAAGCGAATCAAAAATTTTAATATAACTGATGGTATTGCCGCGCGATGTTCTGCCGATCGGCTGCTGGTCAATTACAACGGCTTCCGGGTGAAGCGGCACAAAACAGCCGTGAATCAAACTGCTTTTTCCGCAGCCGGCAACTCCGGTAACGCACGTTAAAATGCCTTTGGGAATATTGACCGAGACATTTTTCAGGTTGTTAACATTCGCATTCTTGATAGAGTAGAATTCCGTCCAACTCTTGCGTTTTTGATTATGGCGAATTGGTTTTGCCAAGGCCAAAGCGGTAAGTCCGTCGGTGTTTTTCAATCCTTCCGGTTCGCCGTTATACACAATGTTTCCGCCCAGCCTGCCGGCTTTCGGGCCGATATCGACGATCCATTCTGCTGCACGAATAATATCGGGGTCATGCTCCACGACAAACACGCTGTTGCCGCGGTCGCGAAGGTCAAAAAGCATGGAAACAAGCCGTTCGGTATCGCGAGGATGCAGTCCGATACTGGGTTCATCAAGGATATAAAGCAAATCGGTCAAATTGCAATCGAGTTGGCGAGCCATTTTTACCCGCTGGCTTTCGCCGCCCGAAAGTGTCGAAACCGGACGTTCTAACGAAAGATAGCCAACGCCGATTTCTACCAATTTTTCCAATATAAAGACTGTCTTCCTGATGATTGATTGCGAAATGCCCATCGGGTCGGTAACGCACTTCATGAATTCAAGCACATCTGAAAGTTGAATGCTGCAAATTTCATCGATGGATGCGCCGTTGATTTTTACCGAACGGGCACGCTCGTTGATGCGTGAGCCATGGCAATGCTCGCAAATTCGATAAGTAAAAAACTTGTTATAGGCGTTCTGGTCATCATCTTCTTTTTCGTCGTCGCCACGGCTTATAACAGCATTTTCCAACTTGCGGGCTATGCCTTCGAAATAGCGGTTGTAAGTGAGTTTGCTGACTGACTTGTCAATCAAGATCGGCTCGGAAAAAAGCAGTTTGTCCAGTTCTTCGGCGGAATAATCTTTTAGTTTTTTGTCGCCGTCGAAAATCCCATAGCCCAGCAATTCCTTAAGCAGATAGGAGTTTCCTTTGTAATGTCCGTGCAGAATGCCGCCTTCGCGGAGCGATTTCTCTTTGTCGAGAAATATGTCCAGGTTGATTTTTACCTCTTTGCCAAGCCCGTGGCAATGCGGACACATTCCGTCGGGGTGATTAAATGAAAAAGCAAATGACGGCAGATTTAGAAACGGCCGGCCGATGCGCGAATAAAGCAATCGAATATATGTGGTTAGCTCTGTGGCTGTTCCTACGGTACTGCGTAGATTGTGCCCCATACGCTTCTGGTCAATCACGATGGGCGTGGAAAGATTCAGAATCTCATCTACATCGGGTCTGGACAGCTTAGGCATCCTGGAACGCGCAAAAGTGCCGAAGGTCTCGATAAGTTGCCGTTGCGCTTCTGTGTAGATAGTATCGAACAATAACGAAGATTTTCCGGAACCCGAAACGCCGGTAAAAACCACCATTTTATGTTTTGGAATCTCTACATCAACATTCCTGAGGTTGTTGGTGTGAGCGTTGCGAATAATTATTTTGTCGTTGTTCATGTGTCTTGTTCTATTTTATTTCAAACGATTCTGACTTAAAGTTCGCATAATAGCGTCCGCTATCGGCAACAAATTTCAGGACACAGTAGTCCGGATCGGTTACACCTTCGGGATAATACATTGTGTCGCCCTCTTGCCAAATCATTTCTTTACTGGCAGAATCCTCCAAAACTTCCATGTGTCCGATCAACATTACACCTCTGAAAAATCTCTTGTCGCAAAAATAAATACTGGCATTCGGATTTTTTCTGTATTGAGCCACTCTCATAGATGATGTGTTTGTAGTAAAATAGAATTCCTTTATTCCCAAACGTTTACGGGGCGGAAGCATCGCTTTCATGTTGGGAAATCCGTCTTCCGAAACGGAAGCGATAAAAGCAACCCCTTGCTTATCAATTAAATTTCCAATGGTTTTTTCGGTGTCCCGCATCATTTTATTTCTCTTTCTTTTTATGTATTACTTGTCTTTTGAAATATATGGTTTTTTTATGCGGAATTAAGACGATTCTGAAGGGAGAATATTATAGGATACTGCGGATGCGGGTTGTAAACGGACGAATATCCGCCCCTAGAGAACCCTTTCTACAATATTATAAGTATCTCGGAGCAGAGGTTTTCGCCATTTGCAGAGAAATTCAAACGGTAACTGCCGGAGGCAAGCCCCGAAACATCTACGCGAATATTTCCGTTTTCAACTGCGACTTCGCCAAGGAGAGTGTGCGAGGCGGAGATTTCCGCTTTTGCGTCACAGGCAATTCCGCCGAGGTCTGTCAATGTGATTTTCGGATAAACTCTCGCGCCGGTCGCAGAGCGGAAAGTATAATCGATTTGAGCGATTTTCCCGCTGATCGGATTCGGATATGGTGCAGAAACGACGATTTCGCCGCCGGTGATTTCCTTCGTTGTAAGCATTACCGGCAGCCCGCATTTCGAGCCGGTTTGCAGGGTATCTTGGCGACAATATCCCTCTAAAATAATTCTGTGAGACGAGCAGACATCATAAATTGTAAGGGTGTCGCGGCGGGTATAGAGACCGCCCGGAGTAAAGCATATTATGAGATTTGCCTCGCCAAATGCCGGAATTGAAAGCGGAAACTGGCTCTGCGGAACCGAAAATTCCGTGTTTGAGTTCAGCCGGACGTCTGCGAGCGTGGCGGGGTTTTCGGTGTGATTGTAGATCGGCATGCCACGGCAGACAGTTGTTTGCGAGGAGGTAGAATCAATGAAAAAGACTTCGCTCGAGTTGTCTAAACTAAATTTGTCGAGTGCGTAAATTATGTTGAACGAATAGACTTCGCTTGTGTCTGCACAGCCGAATTCGTTTTGCGCAATGACGTAAATTTGCCGCGACGAATAGATGGAAATTTCGCTTGTGTTGCCGGCAATGATTTCGCCGGTTTCGGCGTCGTACCAGTCGCATTTGTAGGCGGATTCGATCATGCTTAGACTGAGCGGAGTGCCTTTGCAGAGGAGTGTGTCGCCGCCGGCGGAGTTGAGATCGGCCTGCGGATAGGGCAGAAACGTTATCACGACGGAGTCGCTTGTGGTGCAGCCGTTCGAATCGACTACGGAGAAATAATGCGTGCCGGTTTCGGTGAATTGTCGCGAAAAGGCGGTCGACCCGTCGTCCCAGCTGACTGCGTCGGCATTTGTTTCGAGAGTAATTTCAACAGTGTCTCCCTCGCACGCGTTTTGGCGATTTCCGCCGGAAATTTGCACTTCCGGTTTCGGCATAATATCGATTTCTAGGATATTTGAACGCCCGGTGTCGCAGTCGTTTGTGTATGTTTTCAGCCAGTATTCGCCGGGCTGCGAAACAGTAATTGTCGGCGTGGTTTCGCCGGTATTCCAGAGATAATTTTCAAATTTTTCGGTTGTGGCGAGTGTGATTTCGTCGCCGCTGCAGATTTTCTGTGCAGATGCAACTATAACCGGCTTCAGCGTGTCAATTTCGGTATGTTTGAATATTCCTTCGCCGACTACCCAATATGTAGAGTCATTCTGAATGAATAAATCGTCGAGTTGCGCTCCCTCGGGAATTCCGCAGTGCATGTCTACCCATGTGTTTCCGTAGTCCTGCGTGAAATATATTGCACGATTCTTGCCGCAGACCCAGCCGCAGGAGTCGTTAATCAGCACGGAACCATAGCATGGCAGGTCGAATTTTGAGCGTTGCCACGTGCGACCGCCGTCGCGGGAAAATCTTGCACCACCGGCTGATGAAGTGCCGTCGCAGCCGACGTCCACCGGAACGAGAATTGAACTATTGTGGACGGCGATTTCCTCGTGCCAGTCTATATCGCCGGTTTCAGAGAGAATTGCCCAAGTTTTGCCGCGATCGCGAGTGTTCCAGAGGCGTCCGCTCGAAATTGCATAGCCGGTGTTGTCCGGATAAAGGACTACATCGGCAAGTTTGGTGGAGGAGACAAAGTTTTTTTCGAAGCGCGACCAGGATTTTCCGCCGTCGCTTGTTGTATAGAACAAGTTGGTGCCGGAGCAATATCCTCCGACTACTATGCCGTAATTTGCGTCCAAGAAGTAGCAGCCCCAAAGCGGAAAATTTTCGGGAATGGTATATTCGTCGCTCCAGGTTGCTCCGCCGTCAGTGGTTTTATAGACTACAGAGCCGTTGGTTCCGGTTAGTGTATTAACGCTTACTATATAGCCGGTCAGCCGGTCTGTAAAGCAGATTGATTCGATTTGATCTGCATTGCGGATTTTTGTGCCCTGCCAACTCTCTCCGCCGTCAGTTGTGCGAATTACCATGCCGTTAAATCCGCAAGCCCAGCCATAGAGCGGATCGTCCTGCAGAAAGAAAATTTCCAGCCAGTAGTTATCGCGGAATTGCGTCGGAATATTTTTTATTTGACGCCACTGCGCGGATAATTCGCCTGCACACGCCAAGCAAAGCAACAAAACGAAATATATGATTTTACGCATAATTTATCCAAGAATAATATCGCTTAAATAAAGACGATTGAACCGCGGAAAAGTTTGCAGATCACGAAAAATGAATGCAATACAGGCTTCGTGTCACGCGGATACGAAGCCTGCATAAAAGGGTATTATATAAAAAGTTATTTGCTGACCACGAAATTCGAAGTTTGCGGCTTGCCGTTTGCGTCGATAATAGTCAATAAGTAAGTGCCGTTAGGAAGCAGTGCGGAATTGAGCGAAATAACTTGCTCGCCGGCAACTGCATTAGGGACTGTGTTTGAATAGCGAACCGCACCGCTCATATCGAGAATTTTGACAGAGTAGTCGCCCACCGGAACGTTGAATTTAGCGTACATGCTGCCGACTGCCGGGTTCGGATATAACTGCATATCGGTTGATACGGTCAGATCTTCCACTCCGGATTCGTCGCCACTGATTGTAAAGTATGCTTTCGGCGCTACAAACGGTTTTGTAATTGTTTTGCCGGATGCGTCGCAAGTAGCGGAAATGTAATATTCCGTCTCGGCGATTGTGCCGTCTTCGAGGGTTTCTACCGGCAAGGAAGCAGCGTAATTTCCGTTTTCGAGAGCCATGTCGAGAGTTTTAAATTCGGTTTCGCCGGCAGTGCGATAAAAAACTTTAGCCGACGAAATTTCTTTATTGCTCTTTATTTCGGCAACTACAGGAGCCACACCACTCAGAACATCTGCACTTGTCAGCGGACGATGGAAAATTCTGATCGGGTTTGCCGCCGGAATTTGCTTTGTAATGCAGTGAATTGATCCGCCGTAGCCGTCGAATGCGCGCATATCGACCGGAATAATTTCATAGCCCGGATATGCTGCCTGAATTTTCTCGAGAGACAGATTGTCGTTAGTAACGTCGCCGGTAGTGCCGTCGTTGAATACCGGCTGGATAATTGCGTTATTTACTACCAAGTGGTTGGAGTAAGTGCGGGTATATTTTTCGTAATCAGCAGCGTTGGTGTACCACGTTCCGTTGTCCTTTCTTGGGAACGGAATGTAGTTTGCGTTATATGCCACACCGTTTTGGCTGATAATTTTCAGCATGGCGTCGATGTTGCTTTTTGCAGTGGTGTAATCCGGTTGCCCGCTCATTTGCGACGGAAACTGCGAGAAAACGAAAGTATTTTCGTCGAGGTTGTCCACATAAAGGTCAATATGTCCGGTTCCGCCGTCATTGACGAAAGTCGGCATTACGTGTATGTCTTTTAAATTCATAACGTTAATGAGGCTGTCCTTGCACTGCTGCATTGTGAGCGGAGTTTTTTCAAGTTGATAAATTGTGCCTGCGTCATAGTCGAGGTAATATTGTCCGGCGTCATCTGCATTTGTTACCGAGAGCATGGTAGAAGTAAAGAGTACGTCTTTCCCGTCGACCAAGATATTTCCACCTTCATATTCAATAGTCGAACGCAAAAGCGGAAAGTTGCCGAATTCGGCGACAACGTCCGGCACCATATCGTCAACCGGGCGTCCGGGATAATATTCGAAATCGATTAAGCCGACTTTGTCGAGATTATCGTAATAGAACGCTACCGGACCGCAATCGCGATACCAGAACGAATTATTGTTGTGATGAATAAACTTCACGTTTGTAAGCGGCTTGCCATACTGTTCGGCATAAGCCTTGATGTCGGTAGTGTCTTCGAGGTTTGCGACCGTCATCCATACTTCGGCGTGCTTTTGAATTCCGTCGACCATATTCAGGAAAAGTGGCGCCATATCGCTGTCGTCGTAGACGTCCGGAATGGACACGCACTCTACGAGTTCATATTGACCGGTGGTATAATCATATTTTTCGCCGATGCCGTCGAACAAAAGCGAAACAGCCACATATTCTCCGTTTTCTTCTGTAACGGCGTAGTATGGCCATGTAACGACTACAGCGTCAAGTTCTTCGTATTCGCCCGGAACCGTCAAATCGGTCGGTACGGAAGTTAATTCTTCGATAGCCTGAATTTTCGGTTGTGCGGATTTAATTCCGCGAGACTGCATTAAGCGCATACTTTCCTGCGAGAAAGGCGCGTTAATTCTGTTTGGCTTGCGCGAATGGAAATTTTTGTAAATTTCGGAGCGTTCTTGCGAGGACTTTTGCGACAAAAACTGTTTCATGTCGCTTTTCAGATCTGCTCGCTCTGCAGCTTGAACGCCCGAGGCGAGTAAGCCGGCAGACAATACAGCTAGTAATTTGTACTTTATTGACATATTGAACCTTAATAATATATATAAAAAATGGTTTTCAAATTTGAGAAATGTTAGTTTTTATTCCAAAATTGTAGACGTAAAACTTGAAATAATGTTTAAAAAACGTAAAATATTAGTAATAGTAAATAAAAAAGTGGGTGAAAAAATTAAAATAAAAGCTGTTAATATTAGCAATATGGCGAAAATGAAATTATTTTGTGTATTTGGAAAATATTGCTAAATTGAAAGATGTTTCAAAAAGGAGCGCGAAAAAGTAAAATATGGTGATTGCGAAAATAGGACAATGTCCTATACAAAAAATATTTGATTGCTGTAACTTATTGATTCACAGGGACTAACGGAGATAGAGCCGGAACGTTGAAAAAATTGGCACGCAGATTGTAGTATATATAGTGTCTGTCGATGAGACAGATAGATTGAAGAAATCATTTTTGAAATATAAGTTTTTTATTCAATATGTCGTTTTAACCTCTTACGACATACATGAATAATAAAAGGCTCCTTGATAATCATTTTAACTCCTAATAAGTATATTGGGTACTTCCCCTTCTATTCGGTTTTCATAAATTGGTGGTAAAATATTAGTAGTGAGTTTAAAAAGGGGAAGCACCTTTTTAAAGGTATGCTTCTGGAAGAAATGATGATCATTATCTCTTTTTTTGTAAAATTTTGTAATAAGCTCGATTAGGTTCGGGCTTTTTTTTTTTTGCAAAAAATTGATTTTTTAGCAGGAAATCAGTTTATATTTTGTAAATTTGTACGTTTGTAAATGGATACAAACAGTTGTGGTTCGCATGCCGCGGTTTTACAAAAGTCAAATTAATTATCAGGCAAAACTATGCGCCGTTACCTTGCATTCGATATAGAAACTTCGGCGGAGGAGTTCGAAAATTTTTCTCCGTCGCAACAGGAATTTCTTCTTCGCCGTGCCGAAACTCCCGAAGAACAAGAACAAAAAAAAGCCGAAATGGCACTGTCGCCATTGACTTCGCGGTGCGTATGCATCGGCATGAAAATGATTGAAGCCGAGGGCGACGAATTTACGCTGAAAGATTCGGTGGCATACTCGCTGGATTTGAGCCTCGCCGACGGAGAAACGAACGAAATCGACCTTGCCGACGGAAATAAATGCTATCTCTCGAACGAGCGAACTCTGCTCGAAAATTTCTGGAAAATCTTCCGAAAATATCCCGACATTCATCTGATTTCGTTCAACGGACGCGGATTTGATGCACCGTTTTTGATGTTGCGCTCCGCAAAATTGCAGGTACGTCCGGCGAGAAATCTTATGGCGGGAACGAAATTTAACTATCCGCTGCATACCGATTTAATCGACGAATTGTGCTTTTATATGCCGACCAGCTATGGCGCTACCAGGCGGTACAATTTCGATTTCTTTACGCAGGCGTTCGGCTTGGTTTCGCCAAAAGCGGCCGGCGTGAATGGTTCGATGGTAACCGAATATTTTAAAGAAGGGAAAATTGCCGAAATTTCCGAATACTGCCTCCGCGACGTAAAGGCAACGTGGGAATTATTCGATTATTGGCAGAAGTATCTGAAATTTTAATAAATAAACTAATGTTTAACAAAATAAAAGACTTACATGAAAAACGCACTTCAGTTTGTTGATACAAACAAACAGAGATTCCTCGATGAATTAATAGATTTCTTGAAAATTCCGAGTATCAGTAACTCGCCGAAATATGCTGATGATACAAAAAGATGTGCTGCTTGGGCAATGAATAACCTGAAAGCAGCCGGCTTAGAGAATGTAGAATTAATCGAAACCGAAGGCTATCCGGTAATTTATGCCGACTGGATGAATGCTGGCGCAGACAAGCCGACAGTCCTGATTTACGGACACTACGACGTACAGCCGGTTGACCCGATCGAAAAATGGGACAATCCGCCGTTCGAGCCGGTAATCAAAGGAAATACAATTTTCGGACGCGGAACTGCAGACGATAAGGGACAGGTTTTCGTTCATTTCAAAGCAATCGAAGCAATGTTGAAAACTAACGGCAAACTTCCGTGCAACGTGAAATTCATGGTCGAAGGCGAAGAAGAGTGCGGCAGCAATCACCTCGAAGAAGTTATCAGAACATGCTCCGAAAAACTCAAATGCGACTATGCAATCGTATCGGACACAGAATGGTTTGCAGCAGGTCTGCCGACAATCTGCTACGCACTCCGCGGTCTGAGTTTCGGCGAAGTAACCGTAACCGGTCCGAACCGCGACCTTCATAGCGGAACTTTCGGCGGTGCTGTAGATAATCCGATCAACGTGCTTTGCCGCATGATGGCGAAACTGACCGACGAAAACGGTAAAATTCTCATTCCGGGCTTGTACGACAATGTTTTGCCGGTAAGCGAAAAAGAGCACAAACTCTTCTCTGAACTTCCGTATAATGAAGAAAAATACATGGAAGATCTCGGCGTAGAGGCTCTGAACGGCGAAAAAGGCTATACGACTCTTGAACGTGCTTGGGCTCGCCCGTCAATCGACATCAACGGAATCTATGGCGGATATACCGGCGAAGGTGCGAAAACAGTCATCACAACTTCTGCAACTGCAAAGATTTCTCTCCGCTTGGTTGCGAACCAGAATTCGATGGAAGTATCGAAAAAACTCGAAGCATATTTGCGCTCAATCGCTCCGAAATCGGTTAAAGTCGACTACAAATATCTCCACGGTGCAGAACCGGTATTGGTAGAACTCGACAGCAAGCCGGTAAAAACTTGCGAAAAGGCACTCGAACAGGCATTCGGCAAAAAACCGGTTTATATGCGCGAAGGCGGCTCGATCGGTATCGTCGAATTGTTCGGCTCGGTTCTGAAAGCACCAACCGTGCTGATGGGCTTAGGCTTGCCGACCGATAACATTCACTCGCCGAACGAAAATTATTCGCTCGACAACTTCTTCGGCGGTATCAAAGCGTCAATCATTTTCTTGGAAGAAATCGCAAAATAAGCATTTCGCATAAAATTCAAAAGCCGGAAAATCTCAGATCTTCCGGCTTTTTTTGTATACTTTATCTCGATTATTTTATGGCGCGACTTTGCCGCACGGAATATACGATTAATCCAATACCGAGCAAGATGAACGGCAGGCTTAGGAATTGTCCCATGTGTAAAATCAGCGAATTTTCGAATTCTACCTGCACATCTTTCACATATTCGATCAAAAAACGCATCAAAAACATCACGGTCAGGAAAATTCCGGTAAGAAATCCGGAGGAAAGTTTATCAGATTTTTTGAAATAGAGGAAGAGCATAAGCAGGAAGAGCACAAGATAAGTTGCACCTTCATAGAGTTGTGCGGGGTGCCGCGGGAGCATGTCTTTTGCGGAAAAAATCACTGCCCAAGGGAGATCGCACGGTGCACCGAGAATCTCGGAGTTGATAAAATTGCCGATTCGGACACACATTGCGGTAAACGGAATTGCCACGCATAGCCGGTCAGCAAGCCATAGAAACGGAAATTCACGGTGTTTCATGACGAATAAAATTGTTGCAACAAGAATGCCGATTGCCGCACCGTGACTGGCAAGCCCGCCCTCCCAGACTTTGAGAATGGAAATCGGATCTGCGAGGTAGACGTCCGGCTCATAGAACAAGCAGTGCCCGAGACGTGCACCGATAACCGTTGCGATGATCATGTAAAAAACGAGTGAGTCGAGGATTTTCTGGCTGACACCGTCGCGTTGGAAGATTCTCGAGAGTACCTGATATGCCCCGATAAATCCGACTGCAAACAGCAAACCATACCAGCGTATCGGCAGGGCGTCGAAGATTCGCGGCGAGGGATTCCAGAGAATCGAAGCAAATTGTATGTCCATGTTTTTGTTCAATTGATTCTACAAAATTAGTAAAATCTATAGACGAATCCGCCGGCAAAATAGTGCTTATTTTGCGTTAATGATGTATGAGACGGCTGTTTCGCCAAATTTTCGAGTGTCTTTCAGCGCAAACCCGGGCGGAATTGCAATCCC
>JAQUZU010000031.1:0-3540 GCA_028691175.1 Candidatus Kapaibacterium sp.
ATAAATGATATTTTTTAATATTCAATAAAATAATGTTGCAAATAATCGTTTACACTTAAACCAATTTAATTTGCGGTTTTGTGGACGGATACCGAGCAATCTTAGTTTGCGAAAAAGGTATCGATTTTAAAAAATAATTGTGGATAATGATGCAGGATTTTCGATTAAACGAATACGGGTTTCTTAGAGTTGCAGTTGCTGTGCCGGAATGTCGGGTGGCGGAATGCGACTTTAATTCCGAGAAAATAATTGAATTAATAAATGAAGCGGAAGCAGGGGGGGGAGATGTTGTCGTTTTTCCGGAACTTGCCATATCTTCTTATACAGGGGCAGATTTGTTTTTCCAGCCGGTTTTGCTTGAGTGGTCGCTTGCTGCATTAAATCGAATTATAGAAGCAACCGCCGAGAAAAAATGTACTGTCGTCGTGGGGTTGCCTATCGAAAATAGCGGCAAACTCTACAATTGTGCTGCAATTGTTTCCGGAGGAAGATGTCGCGGAATTGTTCCGAAAACGTATATTCCGAACAGCGGTGAATTTTATGAAGCACGCTGGTTCTCGTCTGCAGATGATTGCGAAACCGACTTGGTTCTGCTAAATGGCGAGTCGATTCCGTTTGGTAACGATTTGATTTTCTCGCTTTTGAATTATCCGCATATAAAATTCGGCGTTGAGATTTGCGAAGATCTCTGGGCGGTAAATCCGCCGAGCAACAATCTTGCTCTTGCCGGTGCGAACGTGATTTTTAATCTTTCAGCAAGCAACGAGTATCTCGGCAAGTATCAATATCGC
The DNA here is from genome assembly GCA_028691175.1 of Candidatus Kapaibacterium sp. Lineage (GTDB taxonomy): Bacteria > Bacteroidota > Ignavibacteria > Kapaibacteriales > UBA2268 > CALLXS01. The sequence continues at coordinate 792 of JAQUZU010000031.1, forward strand.
AGAAATCTGGTGGCAGTGCAGTCTGCAAGACTTAATGCTGCGTATGTGTATAGCTCCGCCGGATGTGGCGAATCAAGTACCGATACAGTTTATTCCGGTCATGGAGTGATAGCAGAAAACGGAACAATTCTGGCGGAAACAAAACGTTTCTCGCTAAATTCTCAACTCGAAATTGCAGATGTTGATACCGATAAAATCCTGTCCGAGCGTCTGAAAAATAAAACTTTCGGCAAATCGCTTCATCATAAATCATATAGAAATATTGAAATTTCCTCCGCCAATTCATTGGTTAATAACTTGAGACGCAAAATAATTAAATCGCCGTTTGTACCTTCAAAATCGGAAGACAGGGCAGAGAATTGCAGCGAAATTTTCAATATTCAAACGGCGGCTCTCAGCAAACGCTTGCGAACAATTCATTGCGAAAATCTTGTTCTGGGAATTTCCGGCGGACTTGATTCAACTTTGGCTTTGCTTGTGGCGTGCGCAACGTTTCGAAATTTAAAAATAGATCTTTCGAAAATACTTGCAGTTACTATGCCTGGCTTTGGTACTACCGGACGCACCAAGAGCAACGCGGAGGAACTCGCTGATTTACTCGGCGTTTCGCTGCGAATTATCCCGATTGATAAGGCTGTTAAGCAGCATTTTACGGATATTGCCCACGATCCGAACGATTTTTCGGTCGTATATGAAAATTCTCAGGCACGCGAAAGAACGCAAATTCTGATGGATATTTCGAATCAGGTGGGCGGAATAGTGCTCGGAACGGGCGATTTGTCGGAAATTGCTCTTGGCTGGTCAACTTATAACGCCGATCATATTTCAATGTATAATGTTAATTGCGGAATACCTAAAACCCTTGTGAAATATTTGGTTCAGTGGTGTGCGGAAGAGCACTATGGAGGACGAATTGCGGAAATTCTGACCGATATTTGCAATACGCCGATTTCGCCGGAACTGTTGCCACCGGATAAAGACGGAAATATTATTCAGGAAACAGAAAAAAGTGTCGGTTCATATCAGTTGAACGATTTCTTCCTCTATGAGTTTATGCGTTTCGGATATAGACCGAAAAAAATGTTTCTGACGGCGTGCATTGCATTTAAAGGGGAAATCACTCCGAAGGAAATCAAACATTGGCTTCGAATGTTTTATACGAGATTTTTCAGAAACCAATTCAAGCGTAGTTGCATTCCGGATGGACCAAAAGTCGGTACTGTTGCACTGTCGCCACGGGCGGATTGGCGTATGGCTACCGACACAGAAGCACAAATGTGGCTTCGCGAAACCGATTCTATAGAAATATAACTAAAATTCAATCAGCCGTATTAGATAAGTCGGCTCGTTTGTCTCGTTAAAGATAGCAGCTTGTCGAATTGTATATACGTCATATTTGAAAAAATTCTCATTCGGGTCTTCGATTGTCTGATTGATAAAATCAAGTAGGGCATTGGAGACCATAAGCGGGAAAATCTGTGCATCATTTTTACCGCGTAATTGTTCGCGTTTAAGTTGTGTTAACTTCTCGAAACGTTCATTTACAAATTCGTAACTGACTGACGGTAATTTAATGATAGAAACAGCAAACGGCATTTTTTCGAGGAAGCGGTATACATTGTGAACTGTTTTATGAAGACTTTGAATATTGGCGTTTAAAACTCGCTGGTTGGCTTCAAATTCTCGTGTTCTCGCAAACAGTTTCTTGTTTTCGAGCGATAAATTTTTTAGTGTAACAAGTAATTGATTGACGTCAAAATTCATTTCCTGCACGACTTTGCGGCTGATGATTACAATGCCGGTAATGAAGTGGCGTTCATTCATAAGTGGTCTCAAGTGAATTGAAATTGTCTGATCTCCAAATTTTGCCGAGAAATTAATCGCTTTTCGGTTTTCGACGATTACCTTATTGTAGTCGATAATATGCTTTAATAAGTCAGATGATTCATTGACAAATAACTCGTGGAAATAGCGTCCCTCGAAGTTCGCTTTTTGCGTAACGCCGGCTTTATAAGAGAAAAAAAGCGATTTTGCTACATCGTTCATGTACGAAATACGATTATCGAGACCGAGAATCGTTATTCCGTCCTGAATTTGCGAATAAATTAATCGTGATTCGATTTTATACTTTAGCAGTTCTTCTTCTTGCCTTGTTTGAAGCGATTTGACGATTGAATTAGATGGAATAATTTTTAGATACGAGCGAAACGTCTTTTCTAATCTTTTTATTTGCCAAATTAGCAGAAAAACTTCGCCGGTATCGGTTTCTCCGAGGACTTCGTATTTTTTTTCCTCGCGGTTGCCTGTAATGAAGCGGTTTACTAATTCTTCCAAGTCTAATTGAAATTCCTCTTCGCGGACTGCATCGTGAACTTCTTCTTCGCGAATTCTCGTGTTTTGAGTGATTTTGTATATTGCCTTAACAAGGTTGCTTCCCTTGTCAAAAAAATTTTTTGCTTCCGGAAACATTTCTTCAACCGGTCCTAATACATCAATTATTCGCAAATCGTCACTTGATTCAACAATAATTAAATCAAAATACCTCAAAATGAGCATTTGCTCGTCTCGCATTGTATTAAGTTTAGCACGTAAATCAGTGATTTCCTGCTTATGTTTATCAATTGCATCTTCCACAGCACAAACTCTTAAATAGGAAAAATAGTTTTTTACTCTCTATCAAAATGAAACCATGATACATATCGGTTATCAAACTTCGAAGGTGTTTGATTGTTAGCCTCAACCAAACCGG
>JAQUZU010000031.1:3640-19191 GCA_028691175.1 Candidatus Kapaibacterium sp.
GGAATGTCAAAACTAAGCAGATAGTTATAAATTTCACTTCTTCGTTCGGCAGACAAACTATTTAGATATATAATTTCCGTATTGCCGAATATTTGAATGGACTTATAGTTCTGGAAAACTTTATAACCGGAAAGAACCAGTTGCGGACGATTTAACTGCTTGTTGATAATTTTATTGTCCCGACCGATTTCGCCGTTCAGCATTCTGAATTGTACCGGTGACGTCAAAAGTTCTGATACGTTCATGTAACTGATATTGATAATCGGAAAGCGTGAAAAGTCTGACATAATAATTCCGTTAAATTAATCCGTTGTTTTTGTTGGTTGAGTAACCGGTGTCGTAGTTCGTATTGTTGGCGTATTTTCCGGACGTTGCACCGACGGCTGCAATCTGTATGGTTGCTGTACTTTTTTTGCTGTGTCGAGTTTGTTCTTGCGAACAATCTTTCTGCGATTTGTATCTGACGAGAAAACAGAAGTAGGATTTATGATTTCATCGCGAGTTATCTGTACATTTCTTATCACTGTGCCGTGATTGCTGAGTTTCGGCAAAAGTATGCCATCGCGTCGAACACTTAGGGCATTGGCTTTGTCGCAAGTTAATGTTATGAATTCTTTTGCCGATATTTCAAATTCTGTTCCCGAACGAAGCACCATTTGTTTGCTGACTATGCCATCGCTTGCTACTCGCAACCAAAGAGTGTCGTGAGCGTGAAGATTGAATTTTATGCTGTCCGGGAGATTCTTTTCGCTATAGTCTGATTCAGAGCCGATAGTCTCCGTTGTTTGGTCGGATACGTAATTCGTTTCTTTCGGTGCGTTGCCGGAGTAATCAAAAAGCGCAATATAGACCAACGCTATCATTACCAGAATAATCGCCGCAAATATCAAATATGTCGCTAAAGTAGATCGCTTGAAAAAATTCTTCTTTATTTTCTTTTCAGAGAAAAGTTCCTCATAGTTCTTTGGTTGATTTGCATGTGCAAGTGTATTTCGATTGGACTCGTCTGCAATCTTATCCAGCACATCCTGTGGAGCCAATGATTCAACTAGTTCGTCTGTATCTACTTTTATTTTCAAGAACTTAGCGTATTCCTTGATTGATGCCTTCATATATATGCCGGGTAAACGGTCATATTCGCCTTTTTCAATCGCTTCTAAAATAAAAGGGCGGATTTTCAGTACCTTGCTGACTTCTTCGAGTGTTAAATTTTGTCTTTCACGCTCGTTCTTGAATATTAAATTTATATTGTCCATGCCTAAGTATATTTTTGATTATTTGCTTATTATGTTTGGGAATAAAATCTTATTTGATTAATTTGTGTTTTTTTTATTGCAGAAAACTTTCTAATGGCAAATATCCTAAAAAAATGCTTTATAGCGATTGCAGTAATTTGGTTGACGTCTTCGTTACCAGTATTATCTATTGAAAACGAAAAAATTGTAAACGAAAAAGTTGTAAATCAATTGTCAGATAATTCAAATTTACCACATAATTTAGAAAAAAAAGAAGAAATATTTGCCGATTCCGTTCATATTACTGCAAGCGAATTTCGCTACGCAGATAATCCGCTCTATACAATTAGCGGAGAACTCCCTTATAGCCAATCAAATATTAAGCCAATTCCTGCAATTGCACTTGGTGCAATTTATTCTACAGCATTTATTGCGCAGCACTGTGTCCAAATGAACACTATCTGGAAAAATCGCACCAATTTTCGCTTTATGGAGGACGGGGAATATGCTCTTTGGGTTGATAAGCCAGGACACTTTTACGGTTGCTATACGACGAGTTATTTTGCACGCGAATCGTTTATTTGGGCTGGATTTAAGTATGAGACAGCGATATGGATGGGAGCAGCCTTGGGACTTGCATATTCGACTTATGTAGAAATTTTAGACGGCTTCGGCGAGAACTGGGGCTTCAGCCCTAGCGATTTCTACGCAGATATTGGCGGGGCGGCGTTCTCGGTTGCACAGCACTACGTGCCGTTTTTGCAAAATTTTACGCCGAAATTTCAGTATGTGCCGTCAAACTGGATAGGCGAGAAAAAGCGTATCCCGGCCGAAATTATGATAGATGATTACTCGTCGCAGGTTTTTTGGTTATCTGTAAATGTAAATAACTTGTTGCCGGAGAAACTCGAAAAGTATTGGCCTGACTGGATGCAAATCAGTCTCGGTTATACCGCCAGAAATTTGTGCGATCCGTATGATTCGCGTTGCCAAGGCGGACATTGGGACGTTATGAAAGATAACGTTTATGGGGATCCGAAGTTTATTATCGCGATGGATTACGATTTGGTCAAACTTTTACCGGACGGTGGAAGTTTCTGGATGTGGCTGAAGCAGTCGCTAAATTTACTGAAATTCCCTTCGCCGGCTCTTGAAATCAGCAAGTCGAATACAAAATTCCGTCTTGTTTATCCGTTTTCGCTCAAGATTGGAAATTTTAAGTTTTAAATGAAAAAAAGAAATATTTCTACAAGTAAATCGTTTATTATATACTAAATGTTTCCGTTGGAAACTATTGGTTTAATTTTTTAAAGCCGGAGATCATGGAATATAACAACTTCATCAATGATGAAAAAATTTTCGGTGTGCTCGAGCATACCCAAAAAGCAGATAAATCTAAAATCGATGAAATATTAACTAAAGCCCTGGAACTTAAAGGGATAAGTTATGACGATGTTGCAACGCTTCTAAACGTAACGGACGAAGATACGCTCGAAAAATTATATAATACAGCATTGCAGATAAAAGAAACAATTTATGGAAACAGGCTTGTGCTTTTCGCACCACTCTACGTTTCCAACTATTGCTCGAACGGCTGCCTTTATTGTGGCTTCCGGGCAAATAACACAGAACTTGTTCGTGCGTGCCTGACGCCTGCAGAGGTAGAAAAAGAAACACTTGCTATTCTTGACCAGGGACATAAACGTATGCTGATGCTGATGGGCGAAAATCATAAGAATTGCTCGCTGGATTATTTTATCGAATTAATCAATAAAGTATATTCGGTTCGCAACTCAAAGGGAAGCAATATTCGCCGCGTGAATGTTGAAATCGCTCCGCTTACGGATGAAGAATTTCAGCGACTGAGCCAAGTAAAAATCGGGACATACACCGTTTTCCAGGAAACATATCATCGCGAAACGTATAAAGCGATGCATCCGTATGGCAAGAAGTCAGAGTATGATTGGCGTGTATTCGTCATGGATCGTGCTCTGCGTAACGGCATGAATGATGTTGGACTAGGTGCTCTTTTTGGATTGTATGACTATAAATACGAAGTGATGGGCTTAATTTCTCATGCTCGGCACTTAGATCAAGAATATGGCGTTGGACCGCATACGATTTCTTTCCCGAGAATTCAACCGGCTCAGAATGCTCCTGCATCGCATGATTTGAAGCACGCTGTAAATGACCAAGAGTTCAAAAAAATTGTTGCCATCGTTCGTTTGGCAGTGCCATATACCGGCATGATAATTTCTACGCGCGAATCAGTGGCAATGCGTAACCAGTTGATTGATATGGGCGTTTCGCAGATTAGTGCAGGCTCGAGAACTGATGTCGGCGGCTACGAAGACGAAGGAAAACACAGCAAAGATGACGGCGTAGGGCAATTCTCGCTAAACGATAACCGTAACTGTGGCGAAGTAATTCGCGATGTGATGAAAGCCGGATTTGTTCCGTCATTCTGCACCGGATGCTATCGTTTGGGCAGAGTTGGAGCAGACTTTATGGATATGGCAAAGCCGGGCTTAATCAAATTGCACTGCTTGCCGAATGCACTTTCTACTCTTGAAGAATATTTAGTCGATTACGCTGATGAAGAGACAAAGAAAATTGGCGAGGAACTTATTGCCCGCGAATTAAACGACATTCCGAGTCCGGAGAGAAGAGCCCAAACCATAAAATATCTCGACAGAATTAAAAAAGGTGAAAGAGATTTATACTTCTAAATTGTAGAAATAAATGGCATACACTAAAAACGAAATAATTAATATGCTCGCTACCGTGGCGGACGATGAGGTCGAAAAACTGCGGCAGCAGGCATATTCTGTTATGCTCGAAAACTGTGGCAGCAACGTTTATCTTCGTGGGCTGATTGAATTTTCGAACATTTGCACAAACAACTGCAATTATTGCGGTATTCGTAAAAGTAATCACAAGGTGCATCGCTATCAACTTAATCGCGAAAATATTCTGCAATCGGCAATTATGAGTATGAAAAGCGGCTTCGGTTCTGTGGTTTTGCAGTCCGGACAGCGTCAAGATGCGGAATTTGTGGGTTTTGTCTGCTCAATAGTAAGAGAAATTAAACAAATTACAAAATCCGAAATGCTGCCGAATGGTGTAGGTATAACCTTAAGCGTCGGCGAGCAAAGCGAGGAGACATATCGTAAATTCTTCGATGCCGGTGCACACCGGTATTTATTGCGCATTGAGTCGTCGAATCCGGAATTATATGCAAAAATTCACCCGGGCGAAATGAAGTTTGAGAATCGCCTGCATTGTCTTGAGGTGCTCAAAAAAATCGGTTATCAAATAGGAACCGGCGTAATGATTGGTTTGCCGGGGCAGACGCTCGAAGATCTTGCAAACGATATTCTGTTTTTTAAAAGTATTGATGCAGATATGATAGGCATGGGACCGTTTATTCCGCACAAAGATACTCCAATGAATGAAGAAAAATTTCCTTGGGACAAAAATCGGAACTATCGCCTTGGTCTTAATATGATTGCTGCAACTCGACTTGTGCTGGAAGATGTGAATATTGCTTCTACTACATCGCTTCAAGCGATTGCCGAGGGCGGGCGAGAGCACGGGCTGATGTTTGGCGCAAATGTTATCATGCCGCAACAGACCTGCCAAGAGGTTCGCAACGAATATTTGCTTTATGACGGAAAGCCGTTTCTCAATGAAACAATTGACGAACTTGCGAGTGGAGTAAAACAGAAAGTTGAAGCCCTCGGCAGAAAAATTGCTTTTAATACTTTTGGCGATCCGTTACATTTTTTCAATCGAGGAAAGAAATGAGTACTGTCTTTATTACGGGAAGCGGACGACGCATCGGGCGGAATCTCGCACTCTTATTTGCAAAATCCGGCTGGAATATAGGTTTGCACTGCAATAATTCGGTTGAAATGGCAGAGAAAACCCGCGGTGAAATTCTTGCAATGGGGCGGGCTGCGTCGCTTGTACAATTCGATTTAAGAGATGTTTCGAAAATCCGCATGGGATTTGCTGAGACTTGCTGTAAAATCGGCGTGCCGGATGTGCTCGTGAATTGTGCCGGAGTTTTTCCCGAGAGAACAGCAATTGAAGGCATTTCGCCGGAAATGTGGGATGACACAATGAATATTAATACACGTGCCGCAATGTTTTGTTCGCAAATTTTTGTCGAATTATGTGAAAATAATCCGGCAGCAGAGCGCAAGATAATTAATATTGCCTCGCTTGGTGGGCTTGAAATCTGGAAACAGCGTATTCCGTATAATGTCTCGAAAGCGGCGTTAATTCAATTAACTAAGGCACTTGCTCGCGAGTTGGCTCCGAATTTTGCCGTTAATGCGGTTTGTCCCGGGACTATTCTCGTGCCGGATGAATCTGCAAAATCGGAGATTGACGTTTCTAAAATTCCTATGAAACGCTATGGAACTGTTGCAGATCTTTTCTCTGCAGTTATATTTTTTGCCGAATGTCCGAACTTCATAACCGGACAAATTTTAAATGTCGATGGCGGAAATCATCTGATAAAATAAAAATCAACTCTTGTAAACAAATTTAGGTTCCTTATGCGTGATGCTTAGGGAACCTAATTTTGTTTTAATTATGATTACAAATTACATTCTGTCCGGCGTACTGATTCCTAGAATAGTCAAACCGTTTTTGATAATATTCTTTGTGGTAATGGCAAGTGCAAGACGTGCTTTTTGTAAATCAGTTTCTACTCCGATAATTCTGCAATCATGATAGAATGCGTGGAATTCTGAAGCAAACAAGCGCAGATAGTCTGCAAGAATTTGTGGTTCACACTTGCGAGTAGCGTCGAGAATGATTTGCCCGAAGTTCATTGCTGTGTTGATCAGCGATATTTCGCGCGGATGTGTAAGCAAACTAAAATCTATATCGTTTTCTAACTTTATTCCGGCTTCTTTTGCATTGTCGATAACCGATGAGATTCGTGCATTAGCGTATTGCAAGTAGAAAACAGGGTTCTTTTCGCTTTGCTCGCGTGCCAGATTCAAATCGAATTCCAAGTGAGTAGAGCCTGAACGCATCAAAAGGAAGAAACGCACAACGTCCGGACCAACTTCATCGAGCAGATCGTCGAGAGTATAACTTTTTCCGGTACGTTTGGACATTTTGACTTGTTCGCCGTTTTCGGTAAGCGTAACAAATTGATAAATTACCGGGTGAACTTTCGAAGAATCGTATCCAAGTGCTTTTACGCCTGCCATTACATCAGGAATTGTTGCAACATGGTCTGCTCCGAAAATGTCGATAAGAATATCAAATCCGCGACGGAATTTCTCGCGGTGATATGCGATATCCGGCAAGCGATAGGTTGGTTCGCCGGTGGATTTTACTATTACGCGGTCATCTTGAAGTCCAAGTTCCGAGAATTTCAGCCAAGTAGCACCGTCTTTTACGTAGGACAATTTTTTTTCTTTGAAGAAATCCAGTATCTCCTGAATTTTTCCGGTATTGTAAAGCGAATCTTCATTGTAAAATACGTCTTGCTTGATTTTCATGCGCTCAAGAGTGGCTTTGATTTTTTCAAAACACCATTTTTCGCCATACTTGCGAATAATCTGCATGTTTTCTACGCTTGGATTTTTCAGCGTATTATCAAATTTTTCGCGAATTTCGGCTGCTATCAACTTGATGTATTCGCCGTGGTAGCCGTCTTCCGGAAATGGAAAATCGCTTTGGAATAATTGCATGTATCTTGCATATATAGACTTAGCAAGATTTTGCATCTGGTTTCCGGCGTTGTTGAAATAATATTCGCGAGTAACGTCATAGCCCGACCAATGATATAAAGTAGCAACTGTATCGCCGAGACATGAATTTCTGCCATGTCCGAGATGGAGCAGTCCGGTCGGATTAACGCTGACATACTCTACATTTACACGTTGCATTTTTCCGAAATCAGACCTACCTACATTTTCGCCTTTTTCGAAAAGTTCTCGAATGCCGTCAGCATAGAATTTTCCGCTTAAAGTGATATTTATAAAGCCCGGTCCGGCAATTTCGATTTTTGAAATCATGTCCGAAGCATTTGCAGATACTTGGTCAATTATTTCCTGAGCAATCTGACGCGGATTTTTTTTCAGTTGTTTGGCAAGACGCATTGCAATACTTGTTGTTAAATCGCCATGCTCGGGATTTTTCGGAGTTTCGAATAAAAAATTACATTCTTCGGTTATTCCGAGTTTTTTTACGGCTTCGAGAAATAGTGGTTTTACTTTTTCGGCTTTCATTATTTTACCCTTGCATTTATGATAAGTAACTGAAATCTTTTAGCTTAATTAGCGAGCCTTTTTCACTTAAAGTGTAGAAAAGAGCGTCGCCCCAGATTTTTTCGATTTGATAATATTGGCGAGTTTCTTTGCGCATAATATGCATAACTACGCTGAACATGTCCGCGATAATCCATTGTGCATTGCTTAAACCTTCGATTGTAGGCTTGTCCATGTCGAGTTCGCCGGTTTTTATGTTAATCTCATTGACGACCGCACGCATTTGTGCTTCCGAATCGCAACTGCAAAAAACGAAATAATCGCACGGAGCGAATTCTAATTCTGTCAAGTCAGCGATTACAATATTTTCCGCAACCTTCTCTTCGGCAATTTGTGCCAAAAATGTTGCAAGTCCTTTGACTGTCCGAGGTTTTGATATTTTCATTTATTATTTTCCGATGTTTTTGTTTATTTAAATGGATTAAGCGTTTTGTAGTCATTTCCGAGTATTACGGTTGCTTGCAGAGACAGCGAAGAATCTTTTTCAGTAATTATCAGCGAGTCTGCTATTCCGAATACTTTTGCCGTTATTTTTGCGGCTTTCAAATCGCCGATTCTGTCAATTATTACCGAGCGGGGACGTGTAGCGTCCGTATTGTCGATTTCCACTACGTCAAACCCGTATTTTCTCATGTAGAAGCGTGCTTTGTCTGCAATTCCGGAAATATTCGTCGAGTTTAAAATTGCAATTTGTATGCCGTTTGCTGCGTGAACTTCTTCGCCGGCTATTTCTGATAATTTCTCCTCCGGCGTTGCTGACTTAAAAAATCTTGTAGCCAGCGATACTGTAAGCAGACCAACGATTATACAGAGGACTACGATAAATATTTTGACTAATACTTTATTCAAGTTTGCTAATCCTAAATTTTTCTTGACGAAAACAACAAAAATTGTTATTTTTACGTTCTAAACTAAGTTTACAAAAATAGTAATATTTCGCCGAAATAACAAACAGATATGGAACTTATAGATACTAAATTTCCGGATTATTTTGCTTTGCCCGGCTTTTGCGATTTGCACTCGCATTTCCCGCAATATAATATCATCGGAATTGATTCAGGAACATTGCCGGAATGGCTTAATAATCTCGTTTTTCCGGAGGAAATGAAAATTGATGATTATGAAAGTGCATATTTACTTGCGTTTCGTTTTTTTCAAGAGGCACTGAAATGCGGAACTACTTGCATAATGGCATATAGTACGTCGTCCGAAATTGCGACTGACGCCGCTTTTCAAGCCGCTCAGGATTTGAACATAACTGCGATGATCGGGAATACGATGATGGACAGAAATGCTCCGGCTCCATTGTTGAAATCTCCCGAGGAAAATATTCAAATTGCCGAGCGACTTTGCAAAAAATGGCATAATGCAAACAGCCGCAAACTGAAATTTGTGGTTACTCCGCGCTTTGCCCTTTCGTGTTCGGAAAAATTGCTACAACGTGCTGCCGAATTTGCTCATTCAAACGACCTGTATATTCAGACACATTTAGCGGAAAATACCAAAGAAATTGCGGATATTTTGAAATTATTTCCTGAAGCATTAAACTACACGGATGTGTATCGCCGGTGTGGGTTGCTGGGCGAAAAAACTTTACTGGCTCATTGTATTTACCTGAGTGCGGAAGAAATCGAAATGATAAAAGATACGGGGGCGACGATTGTACACTGCCCGAGTTCGAACACGCACCTTCGTAGCGGTATTATGCCGTTTGCGGATTATTTGTCGCAGAGTTTAAACCTTGGAATTGGAACCGATGTCGGTGCCGGCGAATCGCTTTCAGTGCTTGCCGAAATGAAAAATGCAATCGAAGTCGCTAAAATTCGGGAAGCAAACTGCAATAAAAACGAATGCTGTACAGCTTCTCAAGTAAACGCTGTAACAGTTTACAAAATAATGCAATTAGCAAAGCAAAGAATATTCGGAAATGATAATTCCTATGCTTTATTCGATAGAAGCACAATACTTGCAAATCCGCTTGTAAAGACTGAAGAGGATATTGTTCGCGAAATTATATATAAATATGCGAACAAATATCCGGACAAGATAATAATTGACGGCATTATAGCGAATATTTAGCAAATTTTTTGTAAATTTGTGGTTCGTAATTTGACAAAGAAACATAAGATAAATAAGGAAAATTATGCAAATAGGAATAGTGGGCTTGCCATATTCCGGCAAGACAACTTTTTTTCAGACACTGACTGAGGTGCAACTCGATCCGACTGCACTGCAAAAACGCGATGCAAATCTTGCAATTGTCAAGGTAATAGATAAGCGTTTAGATGAATTTACCGAAATATTTCAGCCGAAAAAGAAAGTCAATGCAACTATCGAGATTGTCGACATGGTCGGACTGCAGAAGGGCGAGACTTCCGGCAGTTCTATTAACGCACAATTCCTCGGCAAAGTGAAAACTAATGACGCTCTTATTCACGTGGTTCGTGGCTTTAAAGATGACGCGGTTCCGCAAGATGGCGGGCTTGATATGGTTCGCGACATTCGCACTTTGGAAGACGAATTTTTGTTTTCGGATATGGCTTTTGTTGAGAGCCGAATTGAAAAATTAGAGAAAGATATTCAGAAAACACAAAAAGACGATGCAAAAAAAGAACTCGCCGCAATGCAACGTTGGAATGAGCATTTGCAGGCAGGAAATCCGCTCCGTACGATGGATTTTCCGCCGGAAGATGACCGCTATCTGAAGAATTACCAGCCACTTTCTGCGAAGCCACTTTTGATTGCACTGAATTTGGGCGAAGACGACATTGCACGAGCAAACGAGATTGTCGAAGAAGTTCGCAAAACAATTGCTTGGGAAAATGTAATTATCGAGCCGTTTTCTGCAAAAATCGAGATGGAACTCGGGGCTCTCGATGCAGAAGAAAAGGCTGTCTTTATGGAGGAATACGGATTGAAAGAAAGTGCACTTGCACGTCTTGTTCGCTCGGCTTATCGCTTACTTGGTTTGCAGTCGTTCTTTACGGTCGGCGAAGACGAATGCCGTGCTTGGACTATTCGCAACGGAATGACCGCACAAGATGCAGCCGGCGTAATCCACACCGATTTCTATAACAAGTTCATTCGTGCTGAAGTCGTTTCATACGAAGACTTTATGAAAAATATGACTTTTGCGAAATGTAAAGAAGCAGGAGTTTTCCGCCTTGAGGGAAAAGAATATATCGTGCATGACGGCGATATTTTGCATGTTCGTCACGGATAATACTAACGATAAAGTCCCGTCTTAGACGGGACTTTTTTTATTCGCCGATTATTTTTATCAGCACGCGTTTTCGGCGTTGCCCGTCGAATTCGCCGTAGAAAATTTGCTCCCACGGTCCAAGATCCAATTTTCCGTCGGTAATTGCAACCGTAACCTCGCGCCCCATGACTTGACGTTTCAAATGTGCATCCGCGTTGTCCTCAAATCCGTTATGTCGGTACTGATTATACGGTTTTTCCGGTGCTAGTTTTTCAAGCCAAACCTCAAAATCATGGTGTAGTCCTCTCTCGTCGTCATTAATAAAAACTGACGCCGTGATGTGCATTGCATTCACCAATACAAGCCCTTCTTTCACTTTGCTTTCGGCGAGTGCTGCTTGCACATTTTCAGTTATGTTGATATATTCGCGTCGATTTTGAGTTTCGAACCACAGTTCTTTCCTATAACTTTTCATTATTTTCCTTTGTTAAGTGATAAACGTAACTTGTTAATAAGCATAACAATTGCAGTCTGTATGGTTCTGTCTCGAACCATTTCGCGAGCGTTGCCGCAATTCTTCATTTCGGCAGTTACGCCGTTGCTGTCTGCAATTCCGATCCAAACTGTCCCAACCGGTTTTTCGTCTGTTCCGCCGTCCGGGCCGGCAATTCCCGTGATTGAAATTCCGTAGTCGGCTCTGAATTTCTCGCGTACCCGGGCAGCCATTTCCTCTGCACATTCGCGGCTTACTGCTCCGAATTTATTGATAGTTTCAGGTTTTACTCCGAGATTGTGAATTTTAATTTCGTTCGAATATGTAAGCATTCCGCCCAAGAAAAATGCAGACGAGCCGGCAACCGATGTGATTTCTCCACCAAGTAAACCGCCGGTGCAAGATTCTGCGACTGCAAGCGTTTTGTTTGATGATTTCAAAAGTTTGCCAAGAACAGATGCAAATGATTCCTCGCCTTCGCAAATAATATGTTTACCAACGAGTTGAATAACTTTACTTGAGATACGTTCCATTTCTTTTTCGGCTTCTGCATAAGTCGAACCATACGCTCCGATACGCAATTTCACTCCGGCAAAATTCGGCAAATATGCCATTGAACTTTTGTCTAAAAACTTCAAATCGACTTCCGCAAGCATATCTGCGAGAACCGATTCCGGTACTCCGGAGGTACGGAAATTTTTATAAATTACGGCTTCGCTCTTGCTGTTTTTCGCAAATTCGCTGATAATGGGCAATGCAACTTCGTTCATTATTGCAATTGTTTCCTGCGGAACTCCCGGCGTAGAAATAATATGTTTGCCTTTATGTTCAATAAGCATACCGGGGGCGGTGCCGATACGGTTAAACAGCAACTGCGAGCGACTCGGAATCAGGGCTTGTTCGCGGTTGCACGGGACAAGCGGAATATTGCGATGTTCGAACTGTTTGATTAATTTTTGCATCCATTCAGCATTTTCTACTAATGTGTCGCTTACGTAGTCGCACAAAACCTGCTTTGTAATATCGTCGTGAGTAGGACCAAGTCCGCCGGTGATAATTAGTAAATCGGAAATGTTAAGTAAATCGTCTAACTCTTTGATAATATTGGTATGTTCATCACCAATAGTTGAGATCTTTACTACTTTGCAACCGACCGCTGTAACTATTTCGGCGATACGCTGCGAGTTTGTATTTACAATTTGACCAATCAGTATTTCATCGCCGATAGCCAGAATCGAAGTTTTTAGCATATTACTCTCTATAAAGTTTGCGATAAAGCCAAAATGACGATTCCGCCCATAAAATAGTGTAGGGAGGGTACATAAGTACCATCCCTACTTTTTATTTCGCTATTGTAATAACTTAGGCGATATTATCAAAAATATTGCCGTTGGCGGTATATCCGTTTTGTTGTAAAGTGTTAATGATCGTGTTCACTTCTTCGTCGGAAATTTCTCCGCTTTGTGCTTTAGAAATGAATTCGTTCAAATATGACGGCATGTCTTCGTTTGTCGTAATTTCTTTGCTTTCGTCTTCCGGAGTTGGAGGCATGGAACCCTTTTGTGGCGGTTCAGGCATTTCTACACCCGATTCTTCTAAGATTCCCATCAAGTCGTCGCCGGGCTTTACGCCGGTTGCCTGGATTTCTTCCAGTAATGATTGCGTGTCTTCTTCGCTCATTTCTTCTGTGTTGTACTTCGAAATAATCGAATAGACTTGCTCTTTTTCTTCGTCAGTCATTACGTAATTTTCTTGTTGCTTGGGCATCATCAGGGATTGGTTAATTGATGATGTCGAACTGTCGATTCCTGCGATCATAGTATAAATCCTTTATTTTGTATGAAACAAGTTAAGTGCGGTTCATAGCGATATAACCGTACTTTTTATAGACAAATTTCTACAATATAAGTTTAAGCACTATAAAATTATTTATGTTTTTTTTCTAAATCTAACAGGAATTGTTTGTTTTGCAGACCGCCGGCATAGCCCGTCAGAGTGCCGTTGTGTCCAATAATGCGATGGCACGGAATTACTATCGAAACAGGGTTAAGATGGCAGGCATGCCCGACAGCCCGGCAGGCTTTGGGTGAATTTACTAGTTCCGCTAATTCTTTATATGTAAAGGTATTACCATATTCAACCGATAATAGCCCACGCCACACTTTCTGCTGAAAATCAGTTCCTGCCGGTGCGAGCGGCAAATCAAATTTCTTTCTTGTACCGGCGAAATATTCGTTTAGTTGCAATATTGTTCCGGAGAGTATTTCGTCTGATATTTCGTTGGAGGTCGGGGGCAAGTCCGTATAAATTATGTGTGTCAGGCAATTCTCCGCAACCTCAATTTGCAGGTTGCCGATTGGAAAATTTTGAATGCAATATTTCATTTGCCTGTTTTCGGGCATTTTACATTCCGAGTTTAGAGGGGTCGCCTTTTGCAGCGAGTTCCCATAAATATAGGCTGGCAATTGTGCCGTAAGGCGAGTAAGTTGCCGCATGTTGAGCGAATTGTTCCGGTGTAAGTTCCTCATAACCGTAGAGTAACATCATGCCGCGACGTATGCCGAAATCCTTATAACTTATTACATCTAGGCGACCAAGAGAAAAAATCATAATCATTTCGACTGTCCAGTCGCCAACGCCTTTCAAAGCGAGCAGGCGGTCGCGAATTTCCGCGTCCGGTAGTTCCCAAAGTTCGTCCGGAAAGAATTCTTTATGAATTATTTTATCGGCAATTTCTTGTATGTATTTGATTTTCCGTCCGGATACGCCGATTGCGCGAATTTCCTCCGGTGCAGTTGCAAGAACATTTTCCGGCGTTACTTCATGGACAAGCAGGCAGAACTTTTCCCACACTTTTATATGCTGTTTTGTTGAAATTTGCTGTCCTAAAATAGAGAAGACAAGTGATTGAAAAATATCGGGATTAGTCTCGCGACTTAACATACCGATTTGCTTGATTATCTCGCCAAGTTTCGGGTCGCGAGTACTCAAGTAGTTGATTTCTTTTTGTCCAAATTGCAAATTGTGCATTATACGGTTACTTCAATTAATTGCTAGATACTAATAATAAAAAAACGGTTTATTGCTGAAAATATTATAAGAAAAATATTTCTCGAGCAGAATCGTCAATAATAAATTAGCATTATCAATATCAGACAAAATATGAAAATAATAATCTTCTGCACGCTCCTTTTGTTTTGTACTTTCAGCAATCTCGATTCTGTTCGGGGACAAGTTCATTCAAATGAAATGTACCATGAAAATATTAATGATTTTCGGCAGACTATCGAGCAAAATCGCGAGTATTTTAAGCGTGTTCCGCAGCAAAAAGGTAATGGTAGCAAGCCGTTTCGGCGGTGGCAGGATTTCTGGGGTAAGCGTTTGAGCAACGACGGAAAATTTCCGGTATTGTCGAAAATTACACGTGATGCCGTGCAGTACATTGCAGATAATAATGCCTATGCATCTAAGCAATGGAAAGAACTCGGACCATTCGTAATTCCATATAATACATTGGCTTATCCGTCGTCCGGACTTGGTAGAATTTCCTGTATTGCGATTAATCCGCTTCGCGATAGTCGCATGCTGATCGGGGCGGCGAGTGGCGGACTTTGGACATCGTCGAATAGCGGAACTACGTGGGATGCCGTGCCGTTTTCGCAAATTATGTCGGTCGGAATTACGGATATTTGTTTCTCAAAGGTCGATACGAACGTAGTATATGCCGCGACCGGAGATATAGACGGCATTGCGCTTTCGCGAAATTATTCAATCGGAATTATTCGTTCCGACGATGGCGGAAAGAAATGGCGTCTTG
The DNA here is from genome assembly GCA_028691175.1 of Candidatus Kapaibacterium sp. GTDB lineage: Bacteria > Bacteroidota > Ignavibacteria > Kapaibacteriales > UBA2268 > CALLXS01. The sequence goes on from JAQUZU010000031.1 coordinate 18,684, forward strand.
CCGGAGATACAACTTTCTATGACGAGAATTATCTGATTTCTGCTATTCGCACTTTTCCGGAGAACAAATATTCGGCAGTAGCTGCGACAAATCGCGGCCTGATTTTTACTGATGACGGCTTTGAAACTATTAAGTCGCGGGCACTAACAGATTATTATATAAGAAACTTAGCCGTTTCAGTTGATAATCCTGATTTAATGCTTGCGGCAGTATATGATAACGATTCGCACTCGATATTAAAATCTGAAGATCGCGGTTTAACCTGGACAAAAGTTCTGAATCTTCCGCAGTCGAGCCGAATTTCAATTTCTTTCTCGAAATTTTCGCCGAGCACTGTTCTTGCTGTTGCGGTAAAGGCGGCTGATGGTGGCTTCGAAGGGTTTTATCTCTCTAAAAATTCGGGAGATACGTGGATTAAGCAATCGGAATCGCCGAATATTCTCGGGGCAGATGTTGCCGGAAAAGTAGTGGGCGGTCAGGGAAATTACGACTTATGTATCGAAACTTC
>JAQUZU010000161.1 GCA_028691175.1 Candidatus Kapaibacterium sp.
AGCAAATTCCATGAAATTTCTCTCGGAACTCCATTTTTTTCGTTGCCATTCATAATTTTTCATCGATATTTTTTCATCGATTTAATTTCTCCCCTTTATCTCATATCGCTTTTATTTAACTATTCAGAAAACAGATTAATTTTTACGACAGTGCCCGAAACAGGACTTGAACCTGCACCCCCTTGCGAGGACTACAACCTGAATGTAGCGCGTCTGCCAATTTCGCCATTCGGGCATCGAAACCGAATTATTCGGTATTCAAAAATACGCTTTTATTTCTTTTTTTCCAAATTTTTCAATTAAAAAAAACGAATAACGATTTTTATTCTGCCTCCGGTTTTTCGATATTCGGAATTGTGATTGTAACTTTGGTACCTTTTCCGAGTGTAGATTCTATTTGTATATCGCCGGAGTGTCGGTCTATAAATTCTTTGCATAGTACCAATCCCAAGCCGGTACCTTTTTCGCCATACGTGCCCAAGGTCGAGTTATTTTCTGAAACTTTAAACAATTTCGATATTTTCATTGCCGAAATTCCCACACCGGTATCAGCAACGGTAAATTCCGTATTTTTCTCGCCTTTTTTCGCCGAAACAGTTACTTTGCCGCCCTGCTCAGTAAATTTTATCGCATTCGAAACCAGATTGCGGAGCACAGTATTCAGCATCTTTACATCGGCGACAACCCGCATACCGTCCGGCACGTACGAAGTATCGATAAGAATATTTTTATTTATTGCGCTAGTATGCAGTACTTCGACTACATTTTGCACCAAGAAAGAGAAATCGAACTCAACCGGAGTGAATGCAATCGCCCCACGCTGAGAGCGCGACCAATCAAGCAGATTCTCGAGCAACACGCAAATTGCCTGCGACGAATAGCGCAACGACTCGATATATTCCTGTAGCTCTTCGTTCGGAATATCGGAGAATTTATCGCTCAAAACTCTGGTAATATCGCGGAAGTTCGTAATCGGATTTTTCAGGTCGTGTGCGATAATCGAGAAAAAACGGTCTTTCGTAGCATTCAAGGTAACGAGTTTTTCGTTTTGCTCGATTGCAATATCGTGTGCATGTTTCAATTCGAGGTGAGTCCGCACGCGGTTCAGCACCTCTCCGCTATTAAAAGGTTTTGTAATATAATCGACACCACCGAGTTGAAAGCCCTCCATCATGGACTCATGTTCGGTTCTTGCGGTCAGGAAAATAACGGGAATACCTTTCGTTTTCGGATTTTCTTTCAGTTTTTTGATGACTTCAAAGCCGTCCATTTCCGGCATCTGCACATCGAGCAAAATCAAATTCGGCTGCTTGGATTCAGCAATAGAGAGCGCTTGCATTCCGGAATATGCCACCAAAGTACCCAGCCCCTGCCTTCTGATTAATCTTTCAACGACCACGACATTGTCTTCAATATCGTCGACTATCAGGACTTTCATTCCCAATAATTCACTAAAATTTACATTTAACATATTTTTTCAATTTATAAATATCGTTTTGCCCATTTATCAACTTGAAACAAAATTCAGTTATAGGCTCCTATTTAATGAAATATGACGGATATATATATTTTTATTGTTATATTCATTATTTTTTGTATTAATTTTTTTCGTTATTCTTCCCAAGGCTTGCAATCCTGCATAAAAGTTGCATCCCAGATTGCAATTTGCGCTTTTTCCGGCGAGATCGATACAGAATTGCACATCAGGCGCAAGTGTTCGAACGGCTTGCCCTCCCGAACTTTCGGCTCGCCATAGTATTCGAAATTTCCGGTGTAGAGTTTGATGTCGGTCGCCGCCTCGCCCGGCTTTCCGAGGGCGACAGAGCAGGCAATTGCGGTCAATACGGAATCGGTCAAGCCGGTAGTTTCGTTCTGCACGGCGACCATTTTCATGTCGATACTTTTCAGATTGCAGTAAATTCCGTGAAATGTCTCGACGCTCTCGCCGAGTGCCAAATCGATAACAACCGGGGCTTTATAGCGAACAACCGTTTCGCACTCCTCGCGCGAGCACGCCCAGAGCAAAATCATTCCGAGGAAAATTCCGATTCGCAGAATAATATTTTTCATTGTTGTAATATCCATATTTTAGTTGCACTTTCGCCGTTGCATAACCACATTTTCGGCGAACCTGACGGCGTCGAGCGTGGAAGTGCAGTCGGCAATCCCTTTCCCTGCTATATCAAACCCCGTGCCATGATCGGGCGATGTGCGGACAATCGGCAGTTCGGCGGAGAAATTAACTCCGCCCGCCCCGGCGAGCATTTTCAGCGGTATCAACCCTTGGTCGTGATACATTGCGAGCACGGCGTCAAATTTTTCGTAGTCGCGGCGGCAGAAGAACGCGTCCGACGGAAACGCTCCGGCGGCATTTTTCGCAAATTTCTCTATAGTCGGGCGGATAATTTCGTTTTCCTCCGTGCCAAGCATTCCGTTTTCGCCGGCGTGCGGATTGAGCGAGAGCACCGCAATTCGCGGCTCCGCAATTCCAAAATCCTGCCGAACGGTGTGAATGATTTGCAGCAAGCGCTTTTCGAGCAGTTCCGGCGTTATCATCGCGGCAACTTGCGCGATCGGTTCGTGAATCGTAGCAAGCGCTACGTTCAGCGTGCGCGCATCCGATAGGATCATCAGCGGAGTTGCTCCACACTTCGCGCCGAGAAATTCCGTGTGCCCGGTGAAGTGATAGCCACCGAGGTTCATCGCCTCCTTGTTGATCGGCAGAGTCAGCAGGGCGTCGAATTTTCCGGCAAGCGTTGCATCAATTGCCCGCTCGATTGCCTCGCCGGCAAGTTTGCCCGCAAGTGCAGATGTCTTTCCGAAGTCCGGTGCGTGGTAGGTTTCGCAATTTATGATTTCGATTTCGTGCGAACCGAGAGCGAGTTTTTCGCCTCTAATTGCACAATTTTCGCCAATTGTTTTCAGATATTCGCTTAGCGTATCCGGATTTGCTGCGAGTGCAAACTCGGTTCCGGCGTTATTTTCGGAGAAATATTTCCGCAACGCCTTGATTCCGACTTCAAGTCCGATTCCGTTTGCGTCGCCCTGCGATATGATAATTTTCATGTTTATTTCCTTTTTTTCATTTCACGAATTATTCGCCGAAATGTTGTATTTTTGTGCAAATTTATATCCTTAAAATATGAGCTTGAAATTTGCGTCTTTATATTATTACATTTATATAAACAAATCGGCATTTGCTCAATGAATTTTTTCAACCCGACTGTTTTATTCGGACTAATCGCGGCATCGATTCCGCTGATTCTCCATATCATAAATCTGCGAAAACTTAAAAAAGTTGAGTTTTCGTCCCTGAAATTTCTTAAAGAACTGCAGAAGACCCGCATTAAACGCTTGAAAATCAAACGCTTACTTTTGCTGATTTTGCGTACTCTGGCGATTGCCTCGATTGTTATCGCGTTCGCACGCCCGACTATCGACAGTCCGTTGCCGCTCTTGAGCAATTATTCTACCACGAGCACTGTAATTTTGCTCGATAATTCTGCCAGCATGAACATCTCCGACGCGCACGGAAATCGCTTCAATCAGGCGAAAAATGAGGTGCGCCGCATTCTCACCACACGAAAAGAGGGCGACGAAACGGCGATTATTCCGCTTTCTACAACTGCAAATTCGAGTATTTTCGGCAACATTCTTTCGCGAAACAGCGAGTATGTCCGCGCCGAACTCGACAATATGCCGCTCGGATACTCGGTTGCAGATCTAGACCGCGGCATCCGCTCGGCGGTGAATTTGCTGCATAACTCGCTGAATTTTACTCGTGAAATTTTTATCGTGAGCGATTTGCAGAGCAACGTTTTGCGCAATCTCTCGCGAGATTCGTCTAAATTCGCAGTTGATGTGTCTAATTTCTTTATGTTTCCGGTCGGTTATGACACCGACGCCGGCAATCAGGTGAATGTTTCTGTCGATTCTGTTCATCTTATCACACAGATTTTCCGCAGCGATTCGCCGGTAGAAGCGGAAGCGATCATTCACAATCACTCGGCTCAGCAGGTC
>JAQUZU010000162.1 GCA_028691175.1 Candidatus Kapaibacterium sp.
ATAAGCCCACCAGAATTGCCGAGATAATTCACGAGAGTCCGCGCGGTTCGCACATCGTTTATTGCGGATCCCGAAAAAATGTTGAGCACATTTATGAAGCACTGAAGTCGAATAAAATCAAAGCCTTACAGTATCATGCAGGCTTGCCGGACGCATTTCGTAAGCAGACTCAGGAAGCATTCATAAAAGGTAAAAATTCGGTAATCGTTGCGACTAATGCCTTCGGAATGGGTATCGATAAGCCGAATGTTCGAACCGTAATTCACGCGGATCTGACGGCGACGCTCGAAAGTTACTATCAGGAGGCGGGGCGTGCCGGACGCGACGGCTTGCCGAGCAAGTGCTATATCCTATATAATCCGAAGGACAGGCTTCTGCAGGAATTTTTCATTAAATGCTCATTTCCGCCAAAAGAAGAAATCCGAAAAGTATACGAATATTTCCGAAACAGCGAAACCGAACTTACGCTTGATGGTCAAAACGCAGGTTTTGACATTATTGCTGCGGCAAAAGAACTGCAAATCCCGCTCGCGATGGTCAGTGCAGTGGTTAAAATGTTTGAGAAAAACAGCGTTATAAGTGTGAAATCTGCACCGAGTTATGCGACGATTCAATTTATGGCCTCGCTCGAAGAACTCGAGGAATATATCGATACGCTTGATGAACTTCGCGCCGAAACTCTTGAAAATCTTTTGCGGGCAATCGGTTCCGAAGCCTTCGGACAGCCCGCAATGTTTGATATTGCCGGATTTACGCGCAAATACCGCGTTAAACGCGATGATTTGATTGCATGTTTGCGGTCGTATGTATTTGCCGGAATGGTCGAATTTACGCAGACGAGCCGCAGCGAAGAGGTCGCGATGAAGCAGGCCGAAGGGCTGGACGAAACCGGAATTAATTTCGAAGAACTTTATACACGCAAGGATAACGCGGAGAATAAACTCGAGACGGTAGAAAATTTCGTCCTTACTCGCGAGTGCAAACGAAACTACATTTTGAAATATTTCGGCGAAACCGATACTGCCGAGCCGTGCGGAAAGTGCTCATCGTGCGAGGAAAAATATATTCGCAAGCCTGCAAAACGAAAACCGGTCAACTCGCGAGACCTGAAAACTCTGCTTCAGGTTGTAGCCGATCACGACGGAAAATTTGCGAAAAGTGTCCTTGCGGATTTCCTGGTCGGAGTATATTCAAAGGCGATTCTTGCGTTCAAAATGGACGAGGAAAGGTATTTCGGCGAGTTTGAAAAAAAGGGAGACGAATATGTTGCCCAATTGCTCGTGGAGGCATATCGCAACAATTACATCTATTATGGCAGCGACAAATACCACAAATTGCACCTCGACCGTGCCGGTGCCGAATTAATAGAGGATTAATAATTTTTGCCGCGAAAAGTAAAGACATAAAAAAAGGCGTTCCAATCGGAGCGCCTTTTGTATTTCGATCAAAATGTTTAGCCTAACTTTGCAAGATTTTCTTTTACTTTAAGGAGTGATTCCTGCATAGAGGCGAGTTTTTCGCGTTCTTTTGCGACGATTTCCGGCGATGCGTTATTTACGAACTTCTCGTTCGAGAGTTTGCGTTCGCAGCCGTTGATGTTTCCGCTCAGTCGTGCAATTTCTTTTTGCAGTCTTTCGCGTTCTTTGTCTTTGTCGATTGCACCACCGATTACCATGTTTAGTTCGATTTCGCGAACAACGGACGAAACTGCTTCCTCGACTTTTACGCTTTGGTTGTTGATTGTGATTTCTGTAGCGCGTGCGAAATTCTTAATGATGTCGCTCTGCGAAGTCATAACCTCGAATAATTCTTTATCGAGAATATTCAGCACTACCGGCAGTTTTTGCTGCGGTTGAATGTTCGAACTTGTACGCAGGCTGCGGAATTCGTCGACAATCATCTGCATCAGTTCAAAGTGTTTTTCGATTTTTTCATCAACGAGTGCAGAATTGCATTTCGGCATTTCTTGCAGCGAAATTGATTCGTTTTCGCTATGATTGCCGAGCAAATGCCAGATTTCTTCGGTGATGAACGGCATAATCGGGTGTAAAAGCATGATAATATTGCCATATAATTCGGTTGCGAATTTCAGAAGACGATATTTGTAATTTACATCGTCGGACGAATTAAGTTCGACTTTCATTATTTCTACGTACCAATCGCAGAAATCGCGACGAATAAATTCGTAAACCGTCTTTGAATAATCGTTTACTTTATAGTCGGCAAGTTCTTTGTCTGCAAGTGCAAGCGTACTGTTGAAACGCGAGAGAATCCATTTGTCGGCGAGCGTAAGTTCTTCGTTCTTAATGGATTGTGCAGAATCGAATCCCTCAATTTCGTCGAGTTTCATCAAGATGAAGCGTCCGGCATTCCATACTTTATTTGCGAAGTTGCGTCCCATTTCCATTGACGGAATATCCTGCTGATCGACGTTGACGTCCATTTTTACGTCTGAGCCGAGCGGGGAGAGGTAGATCATCGTGAAGCGGACAGCGTCCGTGCCGTATTTGTCAATTATATTCAGCGGGTCAGGAGAATTTCCGAGCGATTTCGAGAGTTTTCTGCCTTGTCCGTCGCGGATCATTGAGGTGAAATATACGTTTTTGAACGGGATTTCCCCGTCGAATTTCTCTGTTGCCATAATCATGCGTGCAACCCAGAAGAAGATGATGTCCGGCGCCGTAACGAGCAAATCGCTCGGCAAAAATGCCTTCATTGTTTCGTTTTTGCCCATTGTGCCGTCGTTCATCCAGCGCATTGTGGTCATTGGCCAGAGCCATGATGAGAACCAGGTGTCGAGTACATCGCTCTCTTGGCGAAGTTCGATTTCGGTGCCGATGCCGAGTTTCGTTCGTGCTTCGTCCTCGCTGCGAGCGGCGGTAAATTTTCCGTCCGGAGTGTAATAAACCGGAATGCGATGTCCCCACCAGAGCTGACGCGAGATGCACCAGTCGCGGATTCCGTTCATCCAGTGCTCGTAAGTTTTTACCCAGTGTGCCGGGTGGAATTTAATTTCGCCTGCTTGAACCGGCTTGAGAGCGATTTCTGCAAGTGGTTTCATTTTTACGAAAAATTGATCCGAAAGGTATGGTTCGATTGGTTCGCCACCGCGCTGCGAAAATCCTACGTTGTGTGTATATGTTTCGATTTTTTCTATTAGATCGAGTTCTTGCAGTTTTTCGAGAATCATTTTGCGTGCTTTGAAACGCTCAACCTTGTTATATACGCCGGTATTTTCGTTCAGAGTTCCGTCCGGATTGATTGTGTTGATCATCTCGAGATTGTGGCGAATACCTATTTCGAAGTCGTTCGGGTCATGTGCCGGAGTGATTTTTACGCAACCTGTTCCAAAAGTCGGGTCGGCGTAACTATCTGCGATAATTTCTACTTCGCGACCGACGAGCGGAACAATGACTTTTTTCCCGAGCAGATCTTTGTATCTTTCGTCGTCCGGATTGACAGCAACTGCGATATCGCCAAAAATTGTTTCCGGACGAACAGTTGCGACCGAGAGGTATCCGTCACGATCTGTGAATTTATAGCGCAAAGTGTATAAATGGTCTTTTACTTCGCGGAATTCGACTTCTTCATCGGAGAGTGCCGTTTGCGCCGCCGGCGACCAATTAATAATGCGTTTGCCTTTATATATCAAGCCTTCATCGAATAGGCGAACAAAAACTTCGGTTACGGATTTCGAGGCAAGTTCGTCCATTGTGAAGAGCGTGCGTTCCCAGTCGCAAGAAATGCCTAAATAGCGCAATTGCTTTAAAATAATTCCGCCGTATTTTTCTTTCCATTCCCATACTTTTTCGAGGAATTTTTCACGTCCGAGGTCGTAGCGAGAGATTTTTTCCTTTGCAAGTTCTTTCTCGACGCGTGCCTGCGTAGCGATTCCGGCGTGGTCGATTCCCGGAAACCAACAGACTTCGTAGCCTGTCATTCTTTTATATCTGATGTAAATATCTTGCAGTGTGTTGTTCAGAACGTGTCCGAAGTGAAGTATGCCGGTAACGTTCG
>JAQUZU010000163.1 GCA_028691175.1 Candidatus Kapaibacterium sp.
GCTGTTGCAAATTATATCGCGTTCCTCCCGAATGAGGATTCTGATTATGATGATATTCCGGATGGAAAACCCGGTAGAACAGTATTGAATGTAATATATGCAAATTCAAATGACGCGAATGATAAAGTAGAATTTACTCTTACCTATGTCGTTGGCGAAGCCGGTGTGATTGAAACTTGGCATCAGGAAAATGTTGTTTATCCGAACCCGGCAATTGATTATACGGTTGTTCGTATGAATACAGCACTCGAAAACAATGCTTCGCTCAAAGTATACGATATGAACGGAAATCTTGTTAGCGAAAGTGCATTGAATGCAGGTGTAAGCAATTTTGAAATAAAGACTTTTGGTTTAACTTCCGGAGAATACCACTTTACGGTTTCGTCTGCAAAAGGCGTAGAAAATTCCGGCAGTTTCGTGGTAAATAAATAATAAATGAATGTTTGGGTGGGCTTAGACTTGCACTTTCAAATTATTTCGAAAAAATCTAAGGAACGATATTATGTTACAGTTACCGCCGGTTATTGCGATTGTAATGGGGAGCGATTCCGATTTGGATACTATGCGCCCGGCTGCAGAAGTTTGCAAAGAATTCGGTGTGCCGTATGAAATGCGGGTTTTGTCCGCTCATCGCACTCCGTTCGATATGGTTGAATATGGACGTGACGCTCACAAGCGAGGAATTAAAGTGATAATTGCCGGTGCAGGTGGGGCGGCTCATCTGCCGGGAATGCTTGCCGCATCAACTCCTTTGCCGGTTATTGGCGTTCCGGTAAAGACGAAAACTTTGAATGGGGCTGATTCGTTGCTGTCGATTGTGCAGATGCCGTCAGGCGTGCCGGTTGCAACTGTTGCGATTGGTGCCGGACGTAATGCCGGAATTCTCGCTATACAAATCTTGGGGTCTGCAAACGAAGAACTTCGTAACCGGATAATTAAGTTTAAAGAAGAACTGGCTGATTCGTCCCGCGAAAAAAATAATCAAAATCCCGAGTTTACAAAAATCTTTAACTTTGAAGAGTAAATTCGGAAAAAATTTAAAAAATTTGGGCTTTTTCAATTTAATGTGTATATTTGTTGTTCGCTGCTAAAAAAGTAGAACGCGAAGCGACAAATAAAAAAAGTCAATCTAATTGTTATAACAATACGAAAGTATAAATGATGTCAAAAGAAAAAAAATCTGACAAGATTAAGTACGTATACTACTTCGGCGGTAACCACGCTGAGGGTAGTGCCGATATGAAAAATCTGCTTGGCGGTAAAGGTGCTAACCTCGCCGAGATGGTTAATATGGGCTTGCCGGTACCGGCAGGTTTTACAATTACAAGTGATGTTTGTACTTATTATTTCAAAAATAATAATGAATACCCGGCAATGCTGAAACGCGAGGTCGAAAAAGCACTTGAAAAACTCGAAAAAGACATGGGCATGAAATTCGGCGACAATAATAATCCGTTGCTTGTTTCGGTTCGTTCCGGTTCGCGTGCTTCGATGCCGGGTATGATGGATACAATCCTCAACCTCGGTCTTAATGATGACACTATTAAAGGCTTAATAGCAAAATCCGGAAATGAGCGTTTTGCTTATGATTCATATCGTCGCTTTATCGCTATGTATGGCGATGTTGTACTCGATTTGAAACCGAAAACCAAGGACGATATTGATCCGTTTGAAGAAATTATTGAAGCTAAAAAGGCTAAACGCGGTATTAAATTAGATTTCGAACTTTCTGTTCAAGATTTGAAAGAACTCGTTGTAGAATTTAAAGCAGCAATTAAGAAAAATTGTGGCGTTGACTTCCCGGAAGATCCAAAAGATCAACTTTGGGGCGCAATCGCTGCCGTTTTTGCTTCATGGCAAAATCCGAGAGCCATCGTTTATAGAAAACTTAACCGCATTCCGGAAGAATGGGGAACTGCTGTAAATATTCAGGCCATGGTATTTGGCAATATGGGTGAAAATTCCGGTACAGGCGTTGCATTTACTCGCGATGCAGCAAACGGCGATAATATCTTCTATGGCGAATTCTTGATGAATGCACAGGGAGAAGACGTTGTTGCAGGTATTCGTACTCCGCTCAAAATCGAAAAACTTAAAGAAAGCGACGAGAAATCTTATAACCAACTTCTGGATATCAGAAATATTCTCGAAAAACATTATCGCGACATGCTCGATGTAGAATTTACAATTCAAGACGGCAAGCTCTACATGTTGCAGTGCCGTATCGGCAAGAGAACTGCAATGGCTGCCGTTAAAATTGCTTACGATATGGTTCAAGAAGGCATGATTAAGCCAAAAGAAGCCCTCATGAGAATCGAACCGGATCAGTTGAATCAACTTCTCCGCCCGGTATTCGATTTGAAAGAGAAAAAGAAAGCTCTCGAAAATGGTGCTCTGCTGACTAAAGGCTTAAACGCCGGTCCTGGTGCTGCTTGTGGAAAGGTTGTCTTTAATGGTGAAGATGCCATCGCTTGGGCTGCTCGTGGCGAAAAAGTCATTTTGGTTCGTATCGAGACTTCTCCGGAAGATATCGCCGGCATGAACGCCGCTGAAGGTATTTTGACTGCTCGTGGCGGTATGACTTCTCACGCTGCACTTGTTGCACGCCAGATGGGCAAAGTATGCGTAGCCGGTTGCGGTGCGTTAAATATCGATTATAAGACTCGTCAATTCTATGTAGAAGGCAAAAAAGATGTAATCGTTAAAGAAGGCGATTTTATCTCTATCGACGGCTCTACAGGCGAAGTTATGGTTGGTGCAGTTCCGACTAAACCGAGCGAAGTTGTTGAAGTTTTAATTTCGAAAACTCTTGATCCGAAAGATGCTCCGATTTATCAAATGTACGCTCAGATTATGCAGTGGGCAGATAAATACAGAAAACTCGGTATACGCACTAATGCAGATCAGCCGAATCAGGCTTCGAATGCAGTTGCATTCGGTGCTGAAGGTATCGGACTTTGCCGTACAGAGCACATGTTCTTTGGCGAAGGCAAGATCGGTCCGATGAGAGAAATGATTCTCGCCGACAATGTTGCCGACAGAGAAAAAGCACTTGCAAAACTTCTTCCGCTACAACGAAAAGATTTCGAAGGCATTTTCGAAGCTATGGACGGGCGTCCGGTTACTGTAAGAACCATCGATCCGCCGCTTCACGAATTCTTGCCGCATGATCTCGCAGGTCAAACCAGTGTAGCTACAGAACTTGGTTTAGCTCAAAAAGACGTTAAAGAAAGAGTTGAACTGCTTCACGAATTCAATCCGATGCTCGGTTTCCGCGGTTGCCGTCTCGGTATGATTTATCCTGAAATCACAGCAATGCAGGCTCGTGCAGTATTTGAAGCAGCTGTAAATGTTATAAAAAAAGGCAAAGTAGTAAAACCGGAAATTATGATTCCGCTTGTTGGTAACGTAAAAGAATTGAAACACCAAGAACAAATCGTACGCTCTATTGCTGCAAAAGTTATGGACGAAACCGGCGTTAAATTCGAATATATGGTCGGTACCATGATCGAAGTTCCGCGTGGTGCTATCACCGCCGGCGAAGTTGCCGAAGTTGCTGAATTCTTCTCGTTCGGTACTAACGATTTAACTCAAACTACTCTTGGTCTGAGCCGAGACGATGCAGGCAGATTCTTGCCTGAATACGTAAAACGCGAAGTCTATAAAGTAGATCCGTTTGTTTCCGTAGATCAAACCGGCGTCGGCTTCCTTATGCAGCATGCTGTTGAAGCAGGTCGTACTACTCGCCCGAGCCTGAAAATCGGTATTTGCGGCGAACACGGCGGAGATCCGGAATCCGTAGAATTCTGTCATAAAATTGGCTTGAATTATGTCTCTTGCTCGCCGTTTAGAGTGCCAATAGCAAGACTCGCTGCTGCAAGAATTGCTTTAAGCGAGAAAATTGCACGCAAACAGGCAAAGAAGGACAAGAAAGAAAAGAAAGACAAAAAGAAAAATAAAAAGAAATAACAATTAGATTTGATGGTTTCCCTCGGTAAAATG
>JAQUZU010000032.1:0-2186 GCA_028691175.1 Candidatus Kapaibacterium sp.
GCAAGGAATGAGTTCGCCGCGTATTTCGTAATTTCAGCACTTTTTGTATCGAGTATCAAAATCGGGTTTCCGCTACGAACAAACGGCGCGTAGAGGTCTTTCATTATTTCTCCGACCTTCGGGTTCGATGTTCCGATAACTACTCGCTCCGGCTTTAAAGCGTCCTCGACTGCAAAACCTTCGCGCAGAAATTCCGGATTGCTAATCACGTCAATGTCTGCTTCCGGCACAATTTTATCAAAAATTGCCTTCACCTCATCCGCTGTTCCAACCGGTACGGTACTCTTATTGACGATAATTTTGTTGTCGCGAATGCTGTTTTTCTTCACAAGATTCGCTATATTTTCCGCAACGCCCAGGACATGATGCAAATCCGCAGAGCCGTCTTCCGCAGGCGGAGTCGGGAGACACAGGAAAATTATTCGCGAGTTCAGCACGGCTCTTTCCATATCGTCCGTAAATTCAATGCGCTTCTCGCGAAGGCATCGCTGCAAGTATGACTCAAGTCCCGGTTCGTAAATTGTCGGCTTTCCGGTTCTGAGTTGTTTGATTTTATTTTCGTCTACATCGACGCAAGTTACATTATTTCCGTTTGTTGCAAACGTTATGCCCGAGACCAGCCCGACATATCCCGTTCCGATTACTGCTATATTATAAGACATTTTCTATTCCTGTTTTTTTAAATTATGCACCGGTTACCAGTTTAACAATTACAATAATTAGGATAGCAAAAATCGCCAGCCATATTGCCACTTTTGCAGCTTTTTTTACCAAAGAAAACACCACTCCGATCACCAATATAACGATAATAGCAATCACAGTACTTGGTAATTCCGTTATAAAACTTAACATATTTTTCCTTTCCTACTTTAATCTAAAGATGAACGAAATGACACCTTCCATATTTTTATCTTCTTTCAGCGGATTAAATTTCCACATCCGAAGTGCCTCCATCGCGGCTTTTTCGAGCAACGGCTCACCGCCACGCTGCACCGGACGCATGCTTACGACTGTTCCCGACTTATCGACGACAAAACGTATTTTGACTTGTCCGGCTTTCGCACCTTTCGGATAACGCGGGGCACGTTTGCTGAGTACGGTGCGGTTTCCACCTCCGCCCCATTCAATATCGCCCAAACCAAGTCCGGCACCTTTTCCGAAACCTTTGTCGCCAAGTCCTGTTCCGCTCAGCGAACCGTTCGGAGCACCTACATTACGCGTACCGGATGCAGTAGCACTTCCGTCATGCGTTGAACTCGCCGCAATATCTTTCGTCGGAGTAAATGAAGTCGCATCCTCCGGATTGACGTTCGAGAGATTTTTCGTGGCTTGAGTTTTTCCGGCAATCTCAGCATCACTGAAGTTTGTAGCCGGCACATCTCCTTTGTGCATCATGCCTTCCTCGGTGAGGTTTCCTTTGCTCATTCCGGTACCGTCGCCATCGCCGAAATTTATTATTTCAATCGGAATTCGATTAACTTCTACTACTCGCGGCTTTGCTTTCTCAATTTCTATATGTCCCCCAACAAACAGAAACAGTAGATACAGCAACAACGAGACGCCGAACCCTTTTGCAGTATTGGTGTCCCATGGTATCTTGAAATCTATGCCGCCTTCCTCTCTATAAGGAGTATACATTATTTCCCCGTATATGTACTTTTAAACTATCTTATTCTATCCACCCAACTTTGCGAAAAACCATACTTGCGGGCTGCAACGGTGGCTTCTTCTTTTGTCGAAAAAGTTCCGCACCGAACACGATACCACACTTGATCTCGCACAATTTGCGTAGATATATACGCTTTATTTCCCACTTTATTTTGCACTTTTCGCAACCATTGCTCCGCGTCACTCTGCGACGGACTAGCATAGAACTGAATCACGTAAATCTGCGGATCTGTAATTTGCGATGCCTGTGCATTAGATGCCTGTGCATTATTTGATTGGCTTGAAGCCGCAACGTTTGCATTTGTTGCACGCTTTTGCCGAACCGAAACTTTTGTTTTCGCACGTCTCTCGAAATATTTCTTTTGAGGTGCGACTTTCACCGGTTTAGTTTCTATAGTAAAATCATTTCCGGTATTCGTGTTTACTGATTTTTCGATATTTTGTTGCACCGGCACTTCGTTTTCTTTCGGTTCAGGCTCTTCGATTGGAGCAGCCTGCAGGCTGTCGGCTACCTTCTC
>JAQUZU010000032.1:2286-18875 GCA_028691175.1 Candidatus Kapaibacterium sp.
TTTCATCTTCGGGTTCAATTTCATCTTCGGGTTCAATTTCATCTTCGATTTCATCTTCCGGTTCAGGTTCGAGCTCATCTTCGAGTTCGGGTTCATCTTCGAGTTCAAGCTCATCTTCATCTTCGGGTTCGAGTTCAATTTCATCTTCGGGTTCGGATTCCGACTCCTGAGCAACATCTAATTCAGCCGAGATGGCGTCATCAGAATCGACAATGTTTTCTTCTGCAACCTCGGGTTCGGCGACATCTTCAACTTCCGGTTCGGACACAGGATTAAAATCCGGCAAATTTCCGGGATATTCCGCCATAGAATCAATCGCAAAAGTATCGTCGCCGTCTGTAGGCTCAAATCCTCCGGCAATTTCTTCCGGTCTTAATATGTCGTCATCAAAGTTACTCATAATTAAAATTGCCAGAGCAATCCGGCAGAGATATAAATTTCTCTTTCCTTATAGTTGTTCCACTTGTAGATTTCCGAGTTCAGCAAGTTTTCGAGCCTGCCGAAAATCTTCAAATTTTGCTGTAATTCGTAATCTACGCCAAAATTTAAAAATATAAAAGAGTCTAACTCTATTTCATTTTCAACATCAGCATAACGCTTCCCTGCATATTCCACCTCAATATGCGTGCCAAGTTTTTCTGTCCACTTCCTGTCGTATGCAATTTCAGCCTTGAAAGCCGGAATATACGGTACTTTGCTGTCATTGCTGTCGCTCAAAGTTCGATTTTCGTATTGAATTTCGCCATATAACATATCAATTTCAGTCAAATCGATTGAGGCTTTGGCGAATATTGCCATCGCATCTGCGTCCGAATACTTCAAATCAAATATATTCAGGCTGTCCGGCACAAAGTATTTAAAGCGGTCAATCGCAGAAAGTTTTAAGCCGGCACTCGCCATAATAATTTGCGTCGGATGATATTGCAAATAAGCGGTAATCGCTTTATCATAGCTGAAGTCTATTGTCGGCGTATTGTTTAAATATCGATTATATTGCCAGAGGTCATATAACTGTTGGTTATCGAATCCGGTCAAAAGTTTCACTTTCGCAGTAAAGTCAGGCGAAATCCGATAGTCAAAGCCTGCGTCCAATTTCACGTTTGCTCTCTGAATATTGTCAGTAGAACCGACCGACTGAAAAACGCCGTTTATATCGAAAGTCATTTCGTCGAGCAGGAATTTCGCACCGGCACCAATCTCGAAAAAATTTGTGGAATTATCGCCAATACCGTGCAATTCGATGTCTGCCAAAGCGTTGACCTCAACTCTGTCGAACAGTGTTTTCAACTTTAAAAACGCATTGAATTTATTGTCGGAGCCATCTTTATCTCCATGATCCAGCCCAAATGTGCGGAAACCCGCACCGGTCAGGAAGTCGTATCCGGAGTATTCACCCTCGGATTTTACAGATAAATTTAGTGTCATTGCGTCACGTGCAATGACGGAATCCATACCATACATATTGTATGAATTCAGCCCAAACGCAACATTTCCGGTAGTTTTGCTTCCGCCGAAAATCCAGAATTTCTTCGGAGCAATGTAGAGCAATTTCAAATCCACACCTCCTCCGGCATAATCAGCATCTTTGACGTGCCCGTCGGAATAATTCAGCCAGCCTTTGCCAAGGAATGAATATTCGCGCGAGGAAGTTTCGTAACCTGCCGCAACGTTTGCTGTCAAGTAGTTTCCGATATCCGCACGCAGATAGCCTTTTTTATATGTTTTGTCGATAAGCTCTGTCGGCATGGTTTTGGTCGGCAAAAGCAACGCCCTGAGTTTCTGTGGCGGATTTATCGAGTCAATATCTGCACCGGTAAGTTTGGTCGGACGATCCGGAAATTGCTTCACTCCGGACTGCACGTTAATTTGTTCTTTTCCTTCGATGATGACGTTCGGCAATTCAATCGGCTGCGTTCTGCTTTCGGATTGTGTCGGCTGTGCTTGTGTTTGAGTAGTTTGTGCATTCGCCCATAAAGAGCTTGCCGCGAAAACCGTCAATAATATATTTGTATATTTCATTGTTCTTTTCCCCTTACTTTGTCTCGATCAATTTCAGTCTTCTAAGCGCTTCGGCACCAAATTCATCGTCCGGACGCAATGTGTTCAGAGCGTTGTATAAATCTTTTGCCTGCACAAATTGTTCTTTTTTCTCATAGCATTCGCCGAGGCTCAATAAACTCAGCGAGTACCAATCTTCGATACCGGCAAATTTTTCCTTTATGGTTAAAAATGCCGTAAGTGCTTGATCGATTTTTTCTTCCTGCATATAAATCTCGCCCATTCTATACATGGATTCGGCTGCGATAGTCAGATTATACTCATTTTTCGACAAGATATCGAAGTGATAAAGTGCCGAGTCGTTTTCGTTTCGTAACTTATAATACATCGCAATTCGATATCGGCTCATCTCGGCATATTCATTGCCCTGATAATTTTCCATCACGTTATACAGCACCTGAATGGCTTTCGTCGTATCGCCCATCGCAATCCGAATACCGGAGATTTCGAAACCTGCCTGAGCCGCGTTGTCGTTTTTCGGATATTTCCGCATCAATTGTTCAAACAACTCTTCTGCACGGAAAGGCTGATTTATACTCTTCTGATATTCGCCGTTTTCGAGCAAACTAAGTGGTGCGAACTCTGTATCAGGGAATTTTTTTGCTACATCTTCGAAGCATTTCACCGTCTTTGCCGTATCGTTCAGGCTCATATAACTTTTTGCCATCCAATATAGCGCTTCGGCAGATTTTTCGCTTTCCGGATATTCCTTCAGGAAGTTTTCGTACTCGCTGACCGCGTCGCCAAATTTTTTACCGGAATAGAACATTTCACCTTTTTTAAATGCAAACTCTTCTGCAAACGGCGAATTCGGATTTGCCGCGATAAAAGTATCGGTTATTCTCAGAGCTTCGTCGATTCTTCCGAGCGATTCCAAGCAATACTGCATACTCTGCAGGGCTTCTGCGGCGAGCGGATTTCCGGGAAATTTCTCGACAATGCTTTTATATTCGGCGATTGCTTCTTCATAGCGTTCAAGATTATAGTAGGCGTCGCCGATTGCATATTTTGCCTGAACGCACAGCGAACTCGACGGGTACGCGTCAAGCAGATATTTAAAGCTCTCAATGCTTTCCGCATAGGATTTCTGCTGAAAACGAATCCACCCAACCAAATATAGTGCGTTATCTGCATACGCCGAACTATGATATTTCTTCACAAAATCGAGCAATTTATTTACTGCAACATCATAATTTCCCGCTTTATAGTATGCGTGACACATCTGATAATTGCAGTATTGCGCTTCCTCGCTTTCTGTATCGAATTTTAGTGCTTTCTGATATGAATCTATCGCCTTTGTAAATTGCTTCGTTACGTAATATCCGTCCCCCTGACGTGCCAGGACTTCAAGTCCAAAGCCGGATTTCGGAAATTTCTTAATCATCTGCTCGAAAGTTTTCGACGACTCGTTAAATTTTTTCAATCTGAAATACGACCAGCCGAGACCGTACAATGCTTCTTCCTCGCGAGAACTTTCGGGGAATCGCCGCATCAAATTTTTATATGTTTCAATCGCGTTGCTTAGCATATCCGAACGATAATATGCCTCCGATATCCAGAACAACGCCTCATAAACCCGCTTATCGTCTTTGTTATCGCCAATAAATGACTGCAAGGTCGGGATTGCTTCCTTATATCGCGAATTATTCACGAGAGCAATTCCCTGTTTCAGGCGTGCTTCGGCGATATACCATTTTCTTTTTGCAATCGCTAAATCGTTGCCTTTCATTGCGATTTGCTCAGCCTGTTTATATTCACTCTGGGCTTGCTGCCATTTTCTTTGCTCAATATAATTTGCTCCGAGCATGAGTTTAATTTTAATAATCTGCTGCGCCTCGCCGGATTCACGTTCGGCACGCTGCAGATTTCTGATAGAATTTTCATACTCGCCGTTTTCATAGTTTATTGCGCCAAGTTCAAAAAGAGCGTCCCCAAGCAGCGGAAAATCCGGCTGCACTGCAAGTGCGGAAATTTCTTTCTTGGCTTGCTCCGGCTTGCCACTCTTTTTCAAAGCAATTGTACGGAAGAGTTTCGCGGAAGCAACAATTTTTTGTGTTTTATAATTATCACGATTTATTATTTCGTCGAAATAATAAATTGCTTTTTCATATTTTTTCATATCGATACAAACGCGTCCCAGACCAACTTCGGCATAGTCTATCATATCCGAATCCGGATATTTTTCGAGGAAAGTCAGATATTGATTTTCGGCTTCGGAATATTTTCCGGCGATATTATACGCCTCCGCCTTCAGATAAGTTGCCTCCTCTTCGGCACGCTCTACATTTGTCTGCACTTCATATTGCTTGCCGTCATCAGACGAATTTTTAATTCGCTCTAACACAGTTGTAGCGTTGTCGACAGCAAAAATAGCATTAGTCGGATCGCGAAGAATCAAATAGTTGTTCGCCTCGCGAATTTTTGCCGATACGTAATTGTTTGAATAGGGATATTTTTTTGCAAGAGTCTTATAATAGCTGCATGCAACTTCGTAATTTTTATTTATTTCGGCAGAAAGTCCGAGGGCAAAAATTGCGTCGTCTGCGTATTCTCCGTTCGGAAAATCGCGATAGCACTCTTCAAATTTCGGCTGTGCCTCGGAAAATTTTCCAAGATGAAACAATGAAACCGCTTGCCAGAACACGGCATTATGTGCAATTTGATAATATGCACTATCACGGCGTTGCACAAAATCGCGTTTAGCAAAATTCTTTGCTACGTCGAGCAAAGTATCCGCTTTTTTGTAATCTTTCGTCTGAAACGCCATAAATCCCCGCAACAGTGCCGCAATCGGAACAAACGGCGAATTACTTCTGTTTCGAATAAAATACTCAAGTTTGCGGTCTGCGACCTTATAATTTTTTCCGTACATGTCGATTTCAGTCAGCATCAATACGGTTTTATCGTCGGAAAATCTATTGCTAAAGTCTTCTATGGTTCGGTCTATCGTTTCTTCTGCCGGTCTGATCAATTTATTGTCCAGCAGATTAACAGACTCTCTATAGTCCATTGCTTCGCCGACATAACTATATGAATTTTCAGCACTTGCCATACTTGAAAAACCAATGGCAAAGAGCGACGAAAGCAATAAAATTCTTTTCGGTCTCATACTTATCTTATTATTTTTTCGACATTTTATTTACTCCAAGTACATCGCATACACCCATAATAAGCAGAATTTCTTCAACGAAGCAGTAACTGCCTATAATGTTCGCACTTCTTCCTCTTTGTGCACTTTTCGTAGTTTAAAAATACGAAAATATTCTACGAAAATCTAATAAAATATTGTTTTTTCTAATTTTATTGTATTTTTGCACAATTATTGCTTGCAAATAATCTCAGATATACTTATTTTTGTAAATATATACGCATAGGGTTTATGAAAAATGAAAGAATTTAATTCGAAATCGTATTTTGATTTGACTGAGCACAATGCCATGCAATTCATTATTTTTGCAGTTGTAGGCATTGTTTCGTTCTTGGTTTTTTTTCAAATTTCTCTACCGTTTCAGCTCGATTTCTTCGAACAATTTTTGCTCGGAGACGTTCATTATAGTGGCGATCCGATTCCGTATTCTTTCACCACTTCGGATATTTCCAACCAGCCGAATCTATACTTTTCCTGGGCAGTCGATTTTGACGTCAAATCCTCAAGTCCTACCCGATATTGGTATAATCCGATGCTGTCTGTCTCGCTGATTATATTTTTGATTGCTGCATTAATAACAACAATTGTTTCATCGGTTTTGCCACGTAAATTTGGCTATATTCGCCAAAAAATTGAACGTGAAACCGTAAACCTGATAAATAAATTTTCGATGCGTAAATTTGGTTGTATCGGTGAAAATGAACAGCAAGCAATAATTTCAACCCTGCAAGATGCAAAACTTGAGGGATTACACGAATTTGCCAAAGAAATTGACGCCACAATCGAAGACGTACAAGTACTAAAAAATGCGTTGCGGTGGCTCCGCTCTTCCTTTTTCTATCGTTTATTTAATTTTAATAAAGGCTTAAAACTATATTTGCGTTTTCATATCACAATCAAATACAGCAATTTTATTTTAGGTTTGGTTTATATTGGTGCGTCAATTTTGATTTTGACAATCGGATTGCGCGGTATAAAATTTATTCCGCCGACACAGCCGTCTTATATTTTGTTTTCGCTTTGCGTAGAATTTTCTATTTTGTTGATTTTTGCTTCAACTACAATGTATCAGCGGCAAGACGATGAAAACGAGCACGAAGAGGGATCGTCGCCTAATCCGGACACTCCGCTTACGCAGAAATATCACAATATCGGGCAGGACTACGGTCCGGCACGCGAGGTTGAACAATTACTCAAAATGTTTATAAAATCTAATCCGCATCAAGATATAAAATAGGACATCATTTTTGGCGTTTGAATTAATAAGAGAAGAATTAGACGGAATCAAAGTTTTCAAGCCGTGGGTATTTGGCGATAAACGCGGTTTCTTTTTTGAGTCGTTTCAAAAGGCAGAATTACAGAAATTTGGCATCACGGCGGACTTTGTCCAAGATAATCAATCACGCTCTGTAAAGGGCACTATTCGCGGCATGCACCTGCAATACAACAAGCCTCAGGGCAAATTACTGCGAGTAACGCGTGGGGAGGCTGTTTTTCGCGAGATTGATGTTCGCCCGCACTCTGCGACTTTTGGGCAGTATTTCGAACAAGAATTATCAGATGAGAATAATTATATAATGTGGGTTCCACCCGGATTTGCGAACGGATTTTCTGCAGAATCAGAAATTTGCGACGTAATCTACAAGTGCACGGAATATTGGAATGCAGCTTCGGAGGTTATAATAAACTACTCCACTCCGGAAGTCGGAATCCGCTGGAATGTACCTTCGCCAATTGTTTCTGCAAAAGATCAAGCCGGAATCTCACTTTCGGAGTGGGTAAGTCTATATAAAAAATTATCAGTCGGAATACCTCTTTTTTAGGATTTGGCTGAATTACATTCGTTCAAGTTCTATCTTGCACTCTTCAAACAAATTTTTAATTTCTTTCATCAGCACTTCGGCTTCATCCCATTCACCTGCTTTTGAGTGTCCCATCAAGCGAATACCGAGTTGTGCAATTTCGTCAAGTCCGAACTGCAAACAAGAGCCTTTTATCGTGTGACCTACTCTGTATAATCTGTCAGCATCTTTTTCTACGAGAATATCTGAATATTCCCCGTTCAAATTATTCAACCAATCATCTACAAACTCCGGTATCAATTCCCGAATAAAAGCATCTTCCGGTAATTTCATAAGTATTTCCCTCTGTAAAATAAAAAATAATCGAAGAAAGCTATAAGCCGAATTCAGTCTTCGCACTTTTGAGAGCACGGAGGCAGTCATTTATCTGGGACAAACGTTGCCGTTTGCCTCAAGCGACCTACCCAAACACGCAAATTCCGAGGAATTTTCAGGCGGACAACCTTTCGGACACCGAAGTGCCGGCGCATTCTTATTTGGTTTTGCTCCATACGGGGTTTACATGTCCGAAACAGTCACCTGCTCCGCCGGTGAGCTCTTACCTCGCCGTTTCACCCTTACCCATAATGTATTTCAATTTCGGGCGGTTTGCTTTCTGTTGCACTTTTCCGTCAGTTCTCCCTGCATTACTACAGAAGTTGCTGCCTTCGCGTTACGAAGCGTATCGTCCTATGGAGTTCGGACTTTCCTCAGGGCCGAAACCCCGCGACTGCCCGCTTTCCCCGATTTCTGTTTATTGATTTTTTATACAGGATATAGACGAGCGAATATTTTCCATATTGCAATTTTTATAAAAAAAAGCCATTTTTCGTGCATTAATCGAAAAATGGCTTTAATATTTTTTTGTTTATGTTATATAACGTTCAGGACTTCAGGATCGATTTCGAGTTCTTGCGTATAGATAATTCTACCGCAATTCTCGCAATAATAGATTTTGTCTTCGTTATTTCTCAATTCGACATTTTTTTGAGGCGGAATAGTGCTATAGCAACCCGAGCAACTGTTTTTCTTTACCGGAACTACTGCGTCGTGATGCAATGTTCGAATGCGAAGATATTCAGCATACCAATGTTGCGAGACATTTTTTGTGATTTCCTTGCGCTTGTTGCGGAGCATAAGCAGATCTTCGTTTTGATCGCTGGTGATCATTTCAAGCTCTTTTTGTGCTTCATCAAGTTCAGTTTTGGAATTCTCTACGTCTTTGTTTTGAGTTTCAAGCATTTGCACCAGATTTTCTTCTTTTACTCCGACGCCTCTAAGTTCATCAGTCAAGCGAACAAATTCACTTTTTGCGTGATCAATTTCTTTCGTAATTGCGTCGAATTCCTTATTGTTTTTCACATTGAACTGTTTATCGGCAAGAACTGCCTCGCGATCCTTCAGAGTCTGGAGCGTAATTTTCGATTCCGCTTTAAACTTTCTAAGGTCGCTTAAGATTTGTTCTGTTTCCTTTACTGTGGCGATGTGATCATAGTAAAGTTTTTCTATTCTCTTAATCGTTAGAGGCAGATCGCCGCAATCTTCTTGAAGTTCATCAAGTTTCATATCAACGATCGCAAGTTCAGCTAAGTTTTGTAATTCCGATTTCATGTAAAGCCTAACTACTAATTTATATCATTATTTAATTGTCATATTTACCAAATACTTACCGGACTTTTGCTTGTAGTTGCCAAGACCGGTTTTATATTTTCATTTTTGAAAAGTTCGCAAAGCAAATCATATATTCCTCCGGCAACGAATTTTTCGGTTTCGTTATGCCCGGCATCGATAAGAAATACTTTGCCGAAGACTTCGTGAAAACGATGATACGAGCAGTCTCCGGTAATAAAAGCATCGCAGTTGTTTGCATATACTTCATTAATAAACGAGAAACCGCTGCCGCCAAGAAGTGCTACCTTTTTGATTTTTCTACCGGTTGCGTTATATCTCAATATGGATCCGCAAACCGATTTTACTCTGTCGAGCAGTTCGCTTTCGGTGATTGCCCCACCTTTTACTTCTGCAACAGTGCCCATGCCGGTATTCGGATAATTCGCATCCGGAAGAAGAAATCCGGTGGTTTCAAGGTCTAATTTATCTGCAAGCAGGCGACTTGTACCAAACCTGTATGCGTCAAAATTCGTATGAGCAATAAACACAGAAATACCGTGCTTGATCAACTTTGTAACCAACCACCCCTGACGTTCGTCTTCACAAATGTTAGTCATTGGATTGAAAATCAACGGATGGAACGCAAATATCATATCTGCATGCAGCGCGATTGCTTCATCGACTATCTCGGGAATAATTTCATAAGCAACAAGGATTTTGCTTACTTCAGTATTACCACTCTGCAGTTGCAGCCCGACTTTATCGAAAGACATCGCAGTTTCCGGAGGCAATATTTTATTGACAGTACCAACGAAATCAGATATTTGCATTGCATTCCTATTTAAATTTGAACTTTTCGGAATGTAAAATTACGGAAAATTTTCTTGTAATAAAAATTTTACGACCCGATAATCGTTTTTTTAACAAAATTATTTGTCAATAACAGAAGCATAAGCTACATGAACAAGTTTTTCATATCGATTTTTATCATTTTTTCACTAATAAGCAGCCTACCGATATCGCTGTTTTCCGACCAACTTATCCCTGCGGAAAAGAGCGACACAACAATAGTTTTCACTTCGCCACGCTCGCTCACGGACGCTCAGACTTCGTCCGGAGATTTGCTGAACAGTTGGGGAATCCTGTTAGCACTTTCGGAGCACGGCTTCGGGTTTGGCTCGACATTTAATTTCGGTATCAACAAACATTTTTCGATAGTCGCAGGCTTTCAAATTTCCGGTGCAAGAAACACCGACGAGTTCGAGCAATGGGACTACTATAAACAGGAATACCGCGTACCGGACAAAGTAAACCGTCTGTTTCAAGTGCCATTTACGGTTGGCTTGCGATACTATTTTTTGACAGGTAAACTTGGCGAGACATTTCGGCCGTTCGTTTCTGCGGCGGGCGGTGGTGCGTGGATTCTTGCAACTCCATACGACCGCGAATATTTCAACGCATTCCATCACTCGCAGTCATATTTCAAACCGGCGGCGTATTTTGCTCTCGGTTCCGACTTCGGAATCGGCAAATCGCTTTTAACTATTGACCTAAAATACTTTACCATTCCGTTTGGTGGCGACGGCTTAGAATCTATTGCCGACCATCCGCTGAAAAACTTTGGCGGCTTTCAGATTGATCTGATTCTCGGAATGCGTTATTGATATGTAAAATTATTTTGAAGCAAGTTTTTTCAGATCCTGAAAAAGTTTTCGTTCCTTGTCGGTCAGACTTGTCGGCATTTGCACGTTTAGCGTAACATATAAATCGCCACGGCTGCTTGTACTTGTGTATTTCGGCATACCGAGTCCCTTCAGCATCAGCACTTTTCCCTGCTGCGACAGAGCCGGAATATTCACAGCAATAGTGCCGGCAAACGTGGTAAGTCGCGTGCTTCCGCCGAGAATTGCGGTATAAATATCGATTGAAAGATTTACTTTCAGGTCATTGCCGGTTCGCTCAAAGTAATTATGCGGACGGACATAAACCGTAATCAATAAATCACCGTTATTTCCGCCGAATCGCCCAGCCTTGCCTTTTTTTGGTATTTTCAGTACTTGTCCGGTTTCGATTCCCGGCTTTAGTTTGATTTCGATTGTTTGCGCATCAACAATTACTTTTTTTGTTACGCCGTTATACGCATCGTCGAGAGAAATTTCGAGATTCACCTGCACATCTTCGCCACGTTTTGCACGCGCAGACGAGCGACGTTTATTGCCGAATATTTTATCGAAAATATCTCCGCCGCCGGTATCTCCACCGAAGAAATCGTTCATTCCGCCCTGCGAACGCCCGAAACCTGAATTTCCCTGCTGTGCCCCACCGAACCAGTCATTCCAACTAAATCCGGCACCGGCCTCCCCTTGCGACGCTCCACCACGAAAATCCGAAAATGCGCCTAAGTCGTATTTTCTCCGCTTTTCCGGATCCGACAAAACTTCGTACGCCTGACTTACTTCTTTAAATTTATTTTCTGCGGTTTTATCGCCTTGATTTCTATCCGGATGGTACTTCTGAGCCAGTTTCCTGAAACTCTTCTTGATTTCATCGGTAGTTGCTTTTTTATCAACTCCGAGAACTGTATAATAATTTTTCTCATCCATAATATTTATTTTGATAATTTGGTTTTTATATCTGATTATTAAAGACAATAAAAGACGAAAATATGTAATAAATATTATTCAACTCTTATTGAAATGCATAATTTAAAACAATAGAAAAACAAAATTTTTATTTGTCATAGCTTTTACGTAATTTTATATTCTGTAAAAGTTCGTTCAAGCTTTGTTTGCATAAACCAACATGAATTTAAAAGAAATAAGTCGCCCGATAGAATCCGATTTAAAAAATTTCAACGCATATTTTGATTTAATACTAAAATCAGATATGAAGTTGCTCGATTTGTTGATTAAGCAGGTAAAACAGGCAAAAGGCAAGCAAATGCGCCCGATGCTGGTTTTATTGACAGCACAGTTGTGCGGAAAAATCGACGAACGTGTATATCTCGCTGCCTCCGCAATCGAACTATGGCACACGGCAACTTTAATTCATGACGACGTAGTTGATGAAGCAGACGAACGTCGCGGGCTTGCAAGCATTAACGCTATTTGGGACAATAAAATTGCTGTGTTGTTGGGAGATTTTCTGCTTGCAAAGGGGCTTCTCGCCCTTGTAAACAATGCAGAATTTGATTTTTTGCGCGTGGCATCTTATGCGATAAAATTAATGAGCGAAGGCGAACTTCTGCAAATTCAAAAAAGCCGCGAAACTGATATTTCCGAAGAAACCTATTTCGAAATCATTAACGGCAAAACGGCTTCTCTGCTGTCTGTTTGCTGCGAAATCGGCGCAATTGCAGCCGGTGCGGACGACGCAACAAGCAAAAAAATGCAGGAATTCGGCAAAAATCTTGGCAACGCCTTCCAAATAAAAGACGACATCATGGACTACGTCGGCTCGAACACAATTATCGGCAAGGCAACCGGCAACGACCTGAAAGAAAAGAAAATCACGCTTCCGCTAATTTATGCACTGCAAAATACCGATCCAAAAACTTCGAAAACAATTATTTCGAAAGTAAAAGGCAAGCAGCTTTCAGATAAAGATGTTCGCGAAATAATTCAGTTTGTCATCGATCGTGGCGGCATCGAAAAATCACACCACAAAGCTGAAGAATTTATCGCAAAATCTATTGCTATCATTAGCGAATTCGAGCCGTCTCCGGCACGCACCGCACTCGAGCATTTTTCAAAATTTGTGCTCGAAAGAAAAAAATAGCCTGCACAAAATCTTATCGTATGAGATAATCATTGAAAATTTTCTCGTATTCAGATTGCTCTACACCAAGTTTATCGAATTTCCCACTCTTCAGACGCTGGCGGAATGCCTCGTAAATACTGACCGCACACGCCACAGAAATATTCAGACTTTGGATCATTCCGACCTGCGGAATCAGAACATTTGCGTCGGCAAGTTCAACGGCACGCTCGGTTACTCCGCTATGCTCATTGCCGACAACAATCGCGAACGGCTCTGTCAAATCCAAGTCATACAGCGAAACCGCATCTTTTGACAAATGTGTCGTATATATTTTTTTACCCTGTCGACGCAGTTCCGCATAGCATTCTTCTATATCGGTATAGTATTTTGCATCAACCCACTTTCGGGCACTCGCAGAACTATTTTCGGCAAGTTTCGGAGCGTTTTGCGACTCGTCATAGACAATATATGCCTCGGCGATGCCGACAGCGTCGCACGTACGAAAAACTGCAGAAATATTGTGCGGATCAGCAATATTTTCCGCTACAATCGTAAAATCTTTGTGTCGCTTTTGTGCGACAGCCTCGATTTTTTGTACTCGCTCATCGGTTCGGCAGTTAGCAAGTTTCGGTCTTTTCATCTATTTTATCCTGTTATTTTCCACAAAATCTATATAACGCAATACCGGCAGAAACAGATAAATTCAACGATTCAACGTCGCCGCTCCCGCCTATCAAATAATTTTCGTCCATACTCGCAATTGTAGCCCGGCGCAGTCCGTTTGCTTCATTTCCGAAGAACAAGCCGAAATTTTCCGGCACCTCGATTTCCTCGATCCGCTTTTGAGCATGCAGTTCCGCACCGAAAAATTTATGTCGCGGAAAAGTCCTACGTGCAAATCCTACAAGATCATCGCAATAAATCACGTTCATAGCAAACATATTGCCCATTGTAGAGCGAATTACTTTCGGCGAATACACATCAACAGAATCGCTCGAAAGCAGGACATTTTGCACGCCGAACCACGCCGCCGTACGGAGAATTGTCCCGAGATTTCCCGGGTCCTGTACATTTTCAATCGCAACAAAGCGTGCTACCTCCGAATCAATTTTCGCCTCCTTATACTTGACTACCGCCATTATGTTCTGCGGAGACTTTGAGTCGGCAATTTTATAAAACACATCGGATTTCGCAATTAATTTTCGGCAATTCGAGGCTGCAACCGACGACTCTTTCTTTGATTCATCAATAAGCAGTGCCTCGACCTCATAGTCCGATTTGAGCAATTCTTCGCAGACCTTGACACCTTCGGCAAGGAATAATCCGAACTCTTCGCGATATTTTTTTTGCTTAAGTTTCGCGTATTTCTTTGCTAAATTCGCACTAAGATACAGATTTTCAGGCATTCGCATGCTCGCATAAATATTTGTTAACAACGACAACGATTTGATTTCGGACGCTTTCGACATCTTCTCCTTCGACATTAATACGCTTTACGCGGTTGGGATATTTCTCGCTTAGCGCAATAAATCCGGCACGCACCCGCTCGAAGAAATTGTCGCCGGACTGCTCGATGCGGTCGGCAATTTGTCGGCATGTCCTATTCTTGCTTTCCGCGACCGAAATATCGAGAAATATTGTCAAATCCGGCTCCAGACCGCCGGTCGCGGCTTTATTGATATTGTCTATCATCGCAACGTCTAACCCTCTGCCAAAGCCCTGATAGGCGGTTGTAGAGTCATAAAAACGGTCGCACAAGACGCTGATTCCTGCTGCAAGTTTCGGTTTCAGGAGCGTTTCGACAAGTTGAGCTCGTGCTGCAGAAAAGAGCATCAGTTCCGTAATCGGCTCGATTTTTTCGTGTGCATCGAGCAACAAAGTGCGGATTTCTTCGGATATTTTCACTCCGCCCGGCTCGCGCAGCATAACATTCTTTATGCCCTTTTGGTCTAAATATTCCGCCAAAAGCTTGATTTGCGTCGTTTTGCCACAGCCGTCGATTCCTTCAAACGTAATAAACATGATTAAGTCACGATAAATAAAAATGCAAATATACGGAAAAGTAATGATTTATGACACATGTTGATTATAAATTGCTGTTTAGAGTTTCACAAAAGGCACGTTCTCCGCTTGCCCGTTTTTTGCACGAATACTCAGAAAATATGCGCCCGAAGCGAGGTTGTCAAGTTCAAAATCATAGTAATTAGTACCGGCAGCAATAACTGCAGAGCGTACATCGACAACGTTTCCCATAAAATTTACAAGAGAAATTTCCGCCGAATATGGTGAAATTGTCGAAATGGTTAGTTTGATTTTCTCGTAAGCAGGGTTCGGATAAATACTATATGAAATTCTCGGAAGCACTATATTAGTTCCGGAATCTGTTTCAGAATAGCCGGGAGTTCCGCCACTATTGCAGGACGGTGTCCAATTACCGGGCACAGCGTTATCTAAAAACGGATCGAGCAGTTCGAGACTCGAACCACCACCATAGCATTCTGCATACCAAAGCGAAGACGAAGTATAACCAACGCTATCGACGAGTTCGCCGCTTAAATCAAACAGCCGGACTTCATCCTCTTTTCCTAAACCGAAATTCATATCGCCGAGCAGATTATACGTGCCGAAATATTTTTCGCCAAATTCCTCTATACTCTGCGTAACTACTATATATTCTTTAGGCTTAAGCAAAGTATTCTCCGGGAATACGAAAGCATGTGAATCATCATTATCACGTATTATCCATCCGGAAAAATCGATATTTTCGCTCGACGGATTATATATTTCGACCCAATCGGGAGCGTCATTTGCCGATTTGTACATAATTTCGCTGATAACAGGCGGCATTTTCGCAACGGCCTCTTTAAAATCCATTTCTATATATATTTGGCCTATATCAGGAGTAATGGTAAGCGGATTATCGAAATACTTTTTGCCGTTAATGCTCCACGACACAAATTCATAGCCGGCACGCGGCAATGCCGTAATCGTAACCGGTACATTCTGCACGTACTTGCCCTGCCACGGAAACTGCGTCAGTGTTATCGTATTTAATTTTATATATGTCTTTTGGTTGATTTCATCGGCAAACGTAATTTGCGAAATATCCTGTGTATTATAAAAATATTCGGCATAAATTCTCGCAATGTGTCCGGAACGACTTCCGACCCAGTCTTTGATTTTCGAAATCTCATTTTCCCAATTGACGCAAGACTCCGGAAAGCGCATTTGATGTCGCGAAATTTCCGGGCGAACAATATTCGCCAGACTGTCAACGATTTGCTGCATTCGCGCAGGCAAAAATATGGTATTAGCCAGATCGCAGCTGCGATTGATATAATCAAATTTGAATTGCTGATTTTGCAGCAATTTTTTCATTATAGTGCTGTAAATCGAACTCCACACATCGAACTTATCCCTCAAACTATTCCATTCCGCTCCGCCTTCGAAAGTAGCATCAAGATCATATAGTATAAATCTCCATTTACCGTCATATTCCGCCGAATTCCAAATTTTGTTGTTATGTTCCGGCCAATCGGAATTTGAACAATAAAATTCTGCAGCACTATAATCAATAAAATTTTCTACATCAATTTTATTTTTTATTCGCTCAAATTCATTTTCGTCTTCTGTGTCTGTATTTAATATTTCATCAACGAAAGTCAAAAGCGGAATTGCGGAACCGCTGTTGGTTTCTTCAAAATCAACTATTAAATTAACATTCTCTTTGTTTATATCAAATTTCGAGGCTAAATATTGCTCATCAACCTGCTTGGTTAAACTGTATATTCCCCAATATTTACCATTAATAAAGCCATTTACATATCTAAAATTTCGTATTTCCACATTTCGCAATTGATTTTCCACAGCTGCAGTCATAATTGCATCGTTCAACATAGCTTCTTCCCATGTTGATGAACCGTTTCGCAATTGTAAAGTATGATACTCTTCAATAGGATCGTTAGTGAAAAATCTGTATTTAAATTCATCGCAGTCATATTCATGCTTAGCGACAAACTTTACAGCTTTTTGAGCGGGAAATCGTGCTCCGGCTCCGAATAAATTGACTGCGCAATTACTTTCCGTTTGCAATTGTCCGTCTAAATCGAAATATTCAAAATGTCCGGCGGCATATTGTGTGAAAAATATGTCTTCCTTTGCAAACAGTCCGT
>JAQUZU010000164.1 GCA_028691175.1 Candidatus Kapaibacterium sp.
ATAGCAACTACCATAATAATTTGCAAGAACAGCACCGTGAAAATTATCTTCGAGCCAATCTTGAGTTCGTTTAAATGCTTCATTAGCACTCCCTATCCATAAGTGTTCAATAATATTTTTCTTAATTCTTTACGTATTTGATAATCGTCAAAAATAGTAAAACATTTAGGAAATTCCAATAAGCACAAATTAAAAGCTCGCGAAAGCTGATTCCTTTATGTATTTAGTCGATATTTCCATATTTTTGCATTTCTAAAATACAAAATATTTTAGAAATAATCAAGCAGAATAAGTATTATTTAAAAATATAAGGAAAAATATGACATATCAAGAAGTTATCGACACATTGCAGGCGTTGGCAAATCCGGAAAATGTAGTAGGCATGGCGAAGTTCGGAATTGCCTCGACAAATACTCTCGGAATAAGCATGCCGGAGATTAGAAATCTTGCAAAAGCCATAAAAAAAGATCATGATTTGGCGATTCAACTCTGGAATTCCGGATTTCATGAGGCGAGAATACTTGCCGCTTTGATAGCCGAACCAAAGAAACTAACAGTTGAAACAGCGGAAAAATGGGTGCAGGATTTCGATTCCTGGGACGTATGCGATCAAGTGTGTATGAATTTATTTGATAAATCCGAATTAGTAATTGAAAAAATTTCTGAATGGGCGGCGGACGAACGCGAGTTTGTTCGGCGGACGGCATTTGCGATGATTGCAGCTATTAGTGTGCATCAAAAAAAGATGAACGATAGCGATTTTTTGCGTTATTTTAATATTATTCGTGCTTTTTCTACCGATGAACGCAATTTTGTGAAAAAAGCCGTGAATTGGGCGTTACGGGCTATAGGGAAGAGAAGTCATTATCTCCGAGAAAAAGCAATTGACCTTTGCCTGCAACTGATTGAGAATAACCCGCAGAGCAGGTCTGCCCGCTGGATTGCGAACGATGCTCTGCGCGAACTAAAAGATGAAAAGATTATTGCCCGGATTAAGCGATAAAAAAAAGGACGGCTTTTGCCGTCCTTTTGTATATCGTGGCGAGACTTATTCGCCGTTTTTTAATATCTTCCGAAATCGGAATCGGATAATTTAATTACGCTTTCCGGGCTTTGCTTGCTGCTACGGATCCTATCGTCAACCATTGCGTAAAGATCTTCTTCTTTAAGCGACGACTGCTGAGCCGATGGCAACGAACGCGAACTGCGGCTGCTTACGCTGCGACGTCCGGTGTCTGAAGCGTAATTGCTGTTTGCCTTGTTGAGCAATTTGAACTGCATAACCATCTTGCGCAATTGCTCGGACTGGCTGGACAACTCTTCTGCTGCGGAAGCACTTTCTTCCGAACTTGCTGTGTTCGCTTTCGTAACGCTGTCGATTTGCTGTAAGCCTTCGTTGATCTGCGAAATTCCGCGAGCTTGCTCGTTAGAGTAACTGGTGATTTCAGAAATAATATCTGCAACTTTAACCGATGCTTCCTGAATGTTTGTGAGAGAAGTAGAGGTTACAGATACGAGTTGAGTTCCGTTATTTACTGCTTTCAAACTGTCTTCGATAAGAACAGCGGTTTCTTTTGCGGCAGTAGCCGAACGTGAAGCCAAACTTCTTACTTCGTCCGCAACAACTGCAAATCCCTTACCGTAGCGTCCTGCACGAGCAGCCTCGACTGCGGCATTCAATGCGAGCAGGTTAGTCTGGAATGCGATATCGTCGATGACTTTTATAATATTCGAAATATTCTTCGATGCAGTCGAAATATCGGTAATCGCGTTGTTGAGTTTTTCCATGTCTGCGGTTCCGACTTCAGCGAAGTTCTTCGCATCGTTTGCAAGGGAGTTTGCCATATTTGCACTGTCTGCATTTTGCTTGGTTTGATCGCCTATGTCGCGCATTGAAGCGGTGATTTCATCGAGTGCAGTTGCTTGTTCGGTCGAACCTTGCGACAAGTTTGTACTTGTATTCGATACCTGCATTGCTGCGTGAGTAACTTCATCAACAGTTGTCTGAACATTGAACAGAATGCTGTTTAGCGAATCGAGAGTGTCGTTGATTGACTGTTTCAATCTCTGGCTGTCGCCCTTGTAGTCTCGGGTCATTTTGTGGGTCAGGTTACCCTTTGCCATGTCTTCCATAACTTCAGCGATTTCAGTCAATGGGAGTGAGTCGATTGTTGTGTTCAAGTTCTGTTTCAATGCTTCGAAGTTGCCTTTGTATCTGTTGACCATGCGTGCACTTAAGTCGCCGTTAGCAAGTCTGCCGAGTACGTCGAACATTTCGAGTAACGGTATGCTGATTGTTTCGAGAGTCTTGTTGTAGCCTTCAACAATCCTGCGGTAAATACCACTGTGAATTTCTGCATCAGCACGTGTGTCGTGTACTTCGCCTTTTTCTACTCCGGCTAGGATGTCGTTTATATCTTTATTTAATATTGTGAATGTGTCGATCAACTTGTTGAACGAAATAACCAGGACTTTGAAGTCGCCCTTCAGGGTGTTTTCAGGCAATAACGCCGGAACTTCGCCGCTGCTGATTCTGCCCAAGTAGTCCAGAACAAGTTCAATAGGTTTATCGTATTCTACCAAAATATTGTTCATTCCAAGAAGTAATTCGGCAAATTCGCCTTGATATCTGCTTGTGTCCGCGCGATATTTGAGGTTGCCTTCTACTACTGCATCTGCAATGGTTTTGCCTTCTGCTACCAAGTCCAGAATACTTGTTCGCATTATACCTAAATTATTAAACAATACACCGATTTCGTCTTTGCGTTTAGTAGTAACATCTACGTTCATATCGCCTTCTGCAATCTTTTGAGCAATGTTTGTTGCTTGCATAATCGGTTCGGAAACCAATTTGC
This sequence comes from Candidatus Kapaibacterium sp., assembly GCA_028691175.1. GTDB lineage: Bacteria > Bacteroidota > Ignavibacteria > Kapaibacteriales > UBA2268 > CALLXS01. The sequence continues at coordinate 2,856 of JAQUZU010000164.1, forward strand.
GAATAAATATGAATATTACAATTGCGATAACAAGCAAAATTATAGCGCAAATTGTAATGATCAGCGTTAAAATATCGTTACGCTGATCAATTGCTTTTTCCATTTCAACGGCGGCAGATAGTACACCGATAACATCGCCATTCATGCCGATCAGCGGTTTATATGCTACTAAATTCGGGATTCCGAGAACATCTGCTTTGCCGTTGTAATCTTTTCTTTGATTGATTACAATGTCAGCAATTTCAGGAGCCAGCGGAGTGCCGACTACACGCTTACCGTCCTGAATGATTGTAGTGTTTACACGTATGTTGTCGAGGAAAATAGTAAAAATACGTCCATATTTTGCTTTTGCAGCATCTACATGTTTTTCATTTACAAGATTGTATCCGGTTGAAATCGTTCCGACCAGGACTCCGGCGGCATCAAAAATCGGTGATGCTGCACGTGCGGCAATCGGAATAACTTTTCCTTTAACCATCCCGCCCTTGACTATTCCGGTGGTGGCAGCGGCAATATCTTCTATAGACATAGCGTTGTCGCCGAATTTTTCCGGCTTGTGTGCACGTAAAACTATATTCGCTTTCGAATCCGTAATAGTTATGAAATCAAAATGGTGATCTTTCAATATATCGTTTATAACAGACGAAACCGATGCACGGTTTCCGGATTTAACTGCCTCGGCAAGGCGTGGATTTTTTGCAGCGAGGGTTACAACCTGAGCAGCTCCGTCTCTCAACATATCCAAATCCTCAGTAAAAGAATTTAGCGATAATTTTGTCTGTTCGGCAAAGTTATCTTCTATAAAAGACATTACACTAGAAGAAGTTACCAGACATATGGCAACCACCATGATAATTTGCAAAAACAGCACCGTGAAAATAATCTTCGAGCCAATCTTGAGTTCGTTTAAATGCTTCATTAGCACTCCCTATTAATAAGTGTTCAATAATATTTTTCTTATTTTTTTATGTCTTTTATAATCGTCAAAAATAGTAAAACATTTAGGAAATTCCAAGATGTTTTTCAAAAAAAATATAAAATAAAATAATATTATTAAAATATTTGTTTTTTTGAAATAAAAGTGTTAAGTTGCTTACAATTGA
>JAQUZU010000033.1 GCA_028691175.1 Candidatus Kapaibacterium sp.
TTGACCGATCTTGCTATCTCTGTATTCACTGGGCGACATTCCCATGATTTTCTTGAAAGCGCGCGAAAATGTCGACACACTCGAGAACCCTACATCAAAAGCAATATCGGAAATACTCGCATTGCGATTGCTCAAAAGACGTGCGGCGGAGAGTTCCATCCGCGAACGCATTATATACGCATTCAGCGGCTCGCCTAAAAAAAGTGCAAACAGCCGATGAAAGTGAAATTTCGAGAAATTCGCCACGCCCGCGAGTTCGTCGAGCGTCATTTGCTCGCAAATGTGCTTATCGATATAGTCTAATACGCGGTTGATGCGGATAATATAATCGTTTGATACTTCCGGCATTTCAGCCTCTGTCGTAGTGTGGCAGGTCTTCCGGTATCACTATCGAAAATTCTACCAGCCCGGCAAATTCGCCATTCTCGTAATATGGCGTCTGATGAACGATTTTTTTCTGCCCTTTTTTCGAGATTGTATAGGTATTCGTTTTTTCGTTTGCAATCAAATCCTTTATTATCGAGGTCGAACGCTCGCCATGACACCCGAAAATGCTCGTCCCTATTATTTTATCGGCATTTCCGTGCGCAAGCGTTTCATTTGCGCGATTATTCATGTATATGATTGTTCCTTCCTTGTCGGTTATCGTAACCGCAAGCGGAAGTTCTTTTGCCCAATCTTTCATATTTCTCTCTGCAATATTATTTCTTAAGTTCGGTTTCATCAATGTCGTCCAAGCGGCTGCGCAGCGAACTTACCGTCAAACCGAGGTAGCGCGCCGTACGACTTTTGTTGTTGTTATATTTTTTCAGAGCAAGTTTCACTATTTCCAATTCGATTTCGCGAAGGCTGAAATTACTCTCCGGCAGGGAGAATGTCCCCGGCGTCAGCAAAAATTTATCGTCCGTCGGCTCGTATCTTCCTCCGGAATTTATCAGCGAAAGATGTTCGCTACGGAGTTCGATTTCGTCATACAAAAGAACAATTCGCTCGATAATGTTTCGCAATTCGCGAATATTTCCGGGCCAACCGTAATCGTGCAAAACCTTGACGGCTTCTTTGCTCATATATTTAAATTGCTTGTTTCGGCGCTCGGATAGTTCGGTCAAAAACATTTGCGCAATCGACGCTATACTTGTTTTTTGCTCGCGCAGCGTCGGCAATTCGAGCCAGCCGATTTTCAGTCTGTGATACAGGTCGCCACGAAATTTCCCTTCGGAGATCATTTTTTCGAGGTCGCGGTTCGTCGCCGCCACAAATCGCACATCAAGTTTTATCGGCTTATTCGCACCTATCTTATATAGCTGTTTGTCCTGCAATACACGAAGCAGTTTCGGCTGCATTTCGAGCGGCATGTCGCCGATTTCATCGAGGAAAATCGTTCCGCCGTTTGCAAGTTCGAGTTTGCCGACCATGCCTGTTTCCTTCGCACCGGTAAACGTGTGCCCTTCGTAACCGAATAGTTCACTCTCGAACAAACTCGGCGAAATCGCGGAGCAGTTAATCGAGACCAACGGCGCAGTAACATCATTTTCGATTCCGTAATGCACGACTTTCGCAATTACTTCCTTGCCGGTGCCGCTTTCGCCTTCGATCAATACCGGAACAGACCGATCTTTATGCAGAATTAACGCCATATTGACGACTTCTTTCATCTTGCGCGAAAACACGCCAATTTTCTCGCCGTCCGGCAAATAGAAAAACGCACCGTTCTCTAAAACCGGATGACGAAATTTCTTCTCATTCATTTCGTCCGGGGCTGCACTCGGAAGTTGCTGCATAACCTGCTCCGCCTCCAACATTTCCTTTTCGCGCTTTTGCAAAATCTCCGCGAGGCGATTTACCTCGACCGGCTTACACAAATAGTCGTATGCGTCGAAACGCAAAGATTCAATCGCCGAATCAACTTCCGCAAATCCGGTCATAATTATCACTGCACATTTTTTTCCGTGAGGCGTTTGTTTTATCTCTTTAAGCAGTTCAATACCATTCATCGACGGCATGCGAATATCGGTAATTACTACGTCAAATTTATTCTTGTTGAATAGTTCGAGCGCTTCGAGACCGTCCGCGATTTGCTCTACTTCATATCCCAGCAGCCCCTTGATATATTTGGTCATCATGCTGCGACTTAGATCATCATCATCTACTAATAAAATTTTCACTGTTTTTTACTTTCTTGAGACTGTGTAAAAATGCGGTCGTTAGTTATGTTAATATTAACGAATCAGGCGAAAACATATTTCATTTTTGCAAAATATTTCAAAATGGTGTGTAAAAAAACTGCATCACAGGTATCGGGAAGTTGGTTCCTACCGCATACATCAATCCGAGATCAGCTCCAAAACTCGAATTCGAGAAGCGTATTCCCGCTCCTACTGCCGTTTTTTTATAGTCGGTTACGTTACCGTTGATAATCTCGACAAGCAAATGCGTACCGTTCCGGTTGAGTTGCTTATCAATTGTAAAAGAAAGACCGAACGCACCGTCCGGATATTCAAAATCCCATAAATTATCATCTAAGCGGTACGAATATAAATCGCCTCCGCTGACTTTGTAAAATAAATCCGTGTTCAGAGTTACGCTGTTCAACTGCAGTGAAAGAGCCACAAATGCGTGCAAAATGTCGTTTCTCTTGCCAAACGACGCGTAATTTATGCCGGGCGCAATCGCTAAATTGCCGAGATCTTCGTCGATTTTATCGTTAAAAAGAGTGAACTTCGCATTTACATACGCAATCTGTCCGGTAATTTTATCCATGGGAATTATCGAGCACGCTCCAGATATCGATACCAGATCCGCAATTCCAAAGCCCGCATGCGGCAAAAGTAGTTCGCTCAACGCAACATAGTGATCGTCGCCGATCGGATACGCCGTCGGCAAAATCATTCCGCGAGACGAATACCTGTAATATTCGCCGGCAAGAACAATTTTCGAAATCTGCTCTTCGTAAAACGCCGCCACGCCGAGTTCTGTCTCAAGTTTTACGCCTTCGCCATATTCCGGACTGTGAGTAAATTCTACAAAACTTCCGCTGATTACGTCGCCATTCTTCAGCACGACCATATAATCGGCCTCCGGCTGAGGACGAAACTTTCCGAGCACACCGACTTTCGCATGCCCGACCGAAACCATAATCACGGTCAAAACAAGCACCATCAGCGATTTTGCAATATTCTGATTTGAATTTCTCATTTTTTGTAAAAAAAAAGTCGCATTATCAACACATCGATGAACCTGCGACTAATTTGTTTGTAGCGGGGGCAGGACTTGAACCTACAACCTTCGGGTTATGAGCCCGACGAGCTACCAATTGCTCCACCCCGCGTCAAATTTTCAGTACTCAAAATTACGACTTTTTTAATTAAATACCAAATTTTTTGGAAAATAATTTAGAAATATATCAAATTAGCCGAAAATAATGCCGGAAACGTCTGTTTGGACGTCTCCGGCGGAATATCTCATCGATTATTTCAAGTGCGGAGAAGTCATATCCTCCGGGCGAACGTATTTATCAAATTCTTCGCTCGTCAAGATGCCGAGTTCAATCGCAGATTCTTTCAGCGAAAGTCCTTTTTTGTGGGCATTCTTCGCGATTTTCGCTGCTTTATCATATCCGATATACGGATTAAGAGCAGTTACGGACATCAAAGTGTTATCTAAGAAATATTTGATTTTCTCTTCGTTCGGTTTAATTCCGCAAGCGCAGTGAACTTCAAACATCGTGCAGGTATCAGCCAAAAGACGAACGCTCTGCAAGAAGTTGTAAATCAAAACCGGCTTAAATACGTTCAATTCAAAGTTTCCGCTTGCACCGGCAAGGTTGATGGTTGCATCGTTGCCCATAACCTGAGCACAAACCATAGTCATTGCCTCGCACTGAGTAGGATTTACTTTGCCCGGCATGATAGACGAACCCGGCTCGTTTTCCGGAATAATCAATTCGCCGAGACCGCAGCGCGGACCGGATGCCAACCAGCGAACATCGTTGGCGATTTTCATCAGCGATGCAGCGAGAGTTTTCATTGCACCATGTGCAAAAACGATTGCGTCGTGTGCTGCAAGAGCCTCGAATTTATTCGGAGCGGTTTCGAACGGAAGACCGGTATATTCTGCGATTTTCGCTGCTACAGTTACCGCGAAATCCGGATGAGCGTTCAGTCCGGTACCAACTGCAGTTCCACCCAATGCGAGCTGATACAGGCCCGGCAAAACTACGCTGATACGCTCAAGTGCGTTATCGAGTTGCTGTACATAGCCGGAAAATTCCTGTCCGAGTGTCAGCGGAACAGCGTCCTGCAAGTGAGTACGTCCTACTTTGATTATTTTCTGGAATTCTTTTGCTTTTTCGTCGAGTGTGTTGCGCAATTTGATAACAGCCGGAATCAGGCGGTTATTTACTTCTTCTGCAGCCGAAATGTGCATTGCAGTCGGGAAAGTATCGTTAGAACTTTGCGATTTATTTACGTCATCATTCGGGTGGATCGGATTTTTGCTGCCGAGGACTCCGCCGGCGATTTCAATCGCGCGATTAGAGATAACTTCGTTTGAATTCATGTTGCTTTGCGTGCCGCTTCCGGTTTGCCAGATTGAGAGCGGGAAATGCTCGTCGAGTTTGTTTTCGATTACTTCGTCTGCAGCCTGCATGATTAATTTTGCTTTTCCTTCGTCCAATACGCCGAGTTGTGCATTTGCAGCAGCGGCAGCCTTTTTCAGAATGCCCATTCCGCGAATCACTGCAGGCGGCATTTTCTCGACACCGATCTGAAAGTGAATAAGGGAACGTGCCGATTGAGCACCATAATAAACGTTGGCGGGAACCTGCATCTCGCCCATCGTGTCTTTTTCAATACGATATTCCATGTCTAACCTTGTATTTATGATTGGAAAAATTTTTTCTTCGTAATGTATTAGACTATTATATCGCAAATAAATTGTTAAAACTCCTACGAATTTTTTTGCCGCGTCGGTTTCTATTTTTTCATAACAAAAAAGGCGGCAAAAAGCCGCCTCTTGATATTAAACTTTTTTCGATTTTACAGGTAGAGCAAAACTGCTATACCTATAATAATTCTATATATTGCAAATGAATATGTAGTCCGGGTTTTCAGAAATTTCAGCAGAAAAGCAATCGAAATATAGCCGCTTATTGCGGAAATCACGGTTGCAACTATCAGATTAACGAGTTGCGACGCATCAATATAGCTCAAACTCTGAAAAAACTCGAGCAAACCGCTGGCGAGAATCGCCGGAATGCTTAGCAGAAACGAAAACCGTGCCGCTGCCTCGCGAGTCAAGCCCATGAACATACCCGCAGTAATGGTCGTGCCGGAGCGCGACGCACCGGGAATAAGTGCAAGACATTGCGCCAAACCAATAAATATTGCATCTTTAAAGCCGAGTTTTTCGCCATCGCGGGAAAATTTTCCGACTCGCTCGGCAAATGCCATAATCAAAGCCAGAGCAATCAAACTACAGCCGATCACGGTAGGCGATTTCGTGAAGTCGCCCTCGATTACTTTCTTGAGTGCCAAGCCGATTGTGGCAATCGGAATCGAACCCACACAAATCAGCCAGCCCATCCGCGACGAAAGCGACTGTTCGGAAATTTTTTTGCGCTTTGAAGTAAAATTCTCTTTGATAAACGCAAGCGGAATATCGCGAACATCTCGCGCGAAATATACAAAAACAGCCAGCAATGTGCCGAGTTGAATCGTCGCCATAAACGATGTCCAAGCCTCCGGAGCCGTTCCCTCAATCACGCCGAGAAGATGTCCGGCGAGCGTCAGGTGTGCCGTGGAACTAATCGGAATAAATTCGGACAATCCCTGTATCAGTCCGAGCAAAATTGCTTGTAATACTGTCATTTACTTTCTTTCTTTTCGTTTTTTGCGATAAATTCTGCCTTTATTATGTTGCGCGTTTCGGACGTAACACGGAAATCATTGCTCAAACGCTTGCCGATTACCCAGACGATGTCCGTTTTTGTTTTCAAAACCGTGATATCGCGCTTGTCCGTAGTAGAGATTTTCAGGTTAATCAGAAAATCGCTGACCATCATGGTACCTTCCATTCCGAGCGGCTTGAAGCGGTCGCCGGCTTTCCAGTTTCTGACTTTCAGCATCGCCGGCAAAAGGTCGGCATCGAGATATTCGATATTCGGATTATTCGTAAATTTCACGTCGCGGCGGTCAATCGGCGAGAGCACCAAAGTACCGATGCTCAGCGTGTTTGCACTTTCTTTATCAATATCGACGTCGAGCGAATCGGTCGCAGAGCGTATCGCGAAAATCAAATTATTGCGATCCTTCGCCGCATAAATATTTTGCGTTATATTCACCACCGCACCGCTCGGAGAATTTTTGAGTTTCAAAATTCGCTCGATCGTATTGATTCCGCACGGCAAAATCTTGAAAATTCCGGTCAGTGCCGCCTGGATGATCTCGCCCTTGATGAACGGCGAGAAAGTCTCGAGCTGGCTGATATTCAGGCAGAAACAATCCTTTCGGCGGTCTTTCACGAGGTTAGTAACGGCATTATTTACGTAATTTTCGATAAATTCGTCCGCTCCGGCTACAAATTTCGACGTCCTTCCGATTAGATCGAAAATCGCCGGCGAAAATTCCTCTTTGATATACGGGAGCAGATTCAGCCGAATTTTATTGCGCGTATAGTTCGTAATTGTGTTCGTCTGATCTTCATGCCAATTTAGCCCACACAATTTAACATACTTATATATATCTTCTTTTTTATAGTCAAGTATCGGTCTGATAATAAAAGTCGATTTAATCAAATGTCGCTTCCGCGGAATACCGCGAAGTCCGGTCAGCCCGGTTCCGCGCATCAAATTCAGGAAAAATGTCTCGACCGAATCGTCCGTGTTATGTGCAGTCGCAACGAAGTCGATATGCAGATTTCCGGCAAGTCGCTCAAACATTTTATAGCGATGATAGCGCGCAGCCTCCTCTATCGAAATATTGTTTTCCGAGGCATATTTCAAAATATCTTCGCTCGCAACATAACATTTTATATTATATTGCTGGCAGGTTTTGCGGACAAGTTCCTCGTCCTCGTCGCTCGAGATTCCGCGCAATTTGTGGTTAAAGTGTGCGACGGCTACCATCATTTGCATTTTTTCGGCAAACTGTGCAAAAATATGCAGCATCGCCATCGAGTCTGCTCCGCCACTCACAGCAAGCAAGACGCGGCTTCCTTCCGAAACGGAAAATTCGCTTCGAAGTACATGTTCCACATGCTCGATCATTCCGCGTGCAGCGGCGAATTTCGAATCGTTCAGGTTCAGCAGTGCCTCGTGCGGCACAACTGTAATTATCGTATTACGCTGTGCCTGCTGCTCTGAATCGTTCTTCATATCTTCTTCCGGGAAAGTCATCTTGATGTAATCCTCCGGCGGCAGTTCAATTACCTCTGCTTTTGCAGCGATAGCTTCTGCCTCATACTTGTTTTTTCGCTTCTTTTTGTTGCGATCGCGACGCTCTTCACGCGGTTTTTCGTCGGGAGCAACTTTTCCGAAATGCACTTTCAGCAACGTCTTTTTCGCTCCGTCGCTGTTGATGATTTCAATTTTCTTTTCGAGTGGCAATACGGCATTTTCCGGCTGCTCGTCCGCTACTTGGCTGAGCGCAGCATCTTCTTCCGGTTTTACTAATTCGACTTTCTTTACGACTACTTTCGGAAGATTTTCAGCTATAAACTCGCCGGCACGCACTACTTTCGCAACATTATCATGAATATTCACGTTGCAATATGTGGTAATCGGCGAAGCGACCGCACGAATATTTTCATTGATTTCTCGCGGTGTAAACGGAGGAATCTCTGCCGGAAATTTTCCGATTTCAAATTTATAAATTACCTTCCGACGTGCCTTCTTCAGTTGAATAAATCTCTCGCGACGCTTCTGATCGCGGATTTTTTTCTTATATCGGCGATATTCGTTCTTGCTCTTGAATTGCGGCATTCCATCGTTCTCGCGTCTCTCCGGATTGCCTTCCTCCGATTTTTTGCGTGGGCCTACAGAGACTCTCGGAGTCTTTTCCGCAATTACTTCGCGACTTGCTGCCGTATTTTCTGCATTTTCATTCTCGCGATTTCGACGCTCACGACGTTCTTTTTCGCGACGTCCTCCTCGACTATTTCGACTTTGCTCACGATTCGGCTGTTCAGATTTTTCCGCCGGGCGCGGTTCTTCTATTTCCTTTTCCGGGCGTGCCGGGAGCGTCTTTTCAGTCTTTTCCGCTATTACTTCGCGACTTGCTGCCGCATTTTCTGCATTTTCTATCTCGCGATTTCGACGCTCGCGGCGTTCTTTTTCGCGACGTCCTCCACGACGACCACGACGACGACTGCCCTCGTGCTGCTGCTGATCTTCCGGAGCCTTTGTGCCACTCTTCTGTCCTTCTTCGACCACCGCGTTAATCGGCAATTCCCGCAGTACTTTCGGAAGCGGTTTTTCTGCCGGAGTTGCGGGTGCAGTTTCATTCTTCACTTCCGACTTTTCCGGATGCTTCGGCTGATTTTTCGGTTCATTCGATTTCTGCTTTTCGGTGGCAGGTTTTGATTTTCTTCGGGAAGATTTCTTTGACTGTTCGGGCTGCCCGCTTTTGGGAGGTTCTACATTTTGCTGCTCGACATTTGCAGGAATGCGACGGCGATTGCCGTTTTCCGGGGCTACTGTTTGAGTTTGCGGCTCGGCTTTAGCGGCTTTTCCGGTAGCTTTTCCCGACTCTGTTTTTTCGGTCAATTTGTTCTTTTGGCGAGCCGTTTTTTTCTTGGATCCGGAAACTTCCGCCGGAGCGGCTACTTGTTCTACTGCCGGAATTTCGGCAGTTTCGGTTTTTGATTTTTTCGAACGCAAATCCTTTCGTGCAGGTTTCTGCACAATAGGAGATTTTTCGGGAGCAATATTTTCGCTACCCTTGTCTACTTTTTCGGGATTATCAGATTTCGGCTTTGACTGCGACTTTGTGGTCGTTTTGCTTGTGCGTTTCGTCGTTTTTTCGCCGTCATTGTTCTTTGTTGACTTCGCATCAACCTTAGATTTTGCCGTGCTTGCAGCTTTCTTTTCTGCAGGCTTATTATTTTCCTGTTCGCCGTTTCCGGCTTTAGAAGCATCCGCTACGATTTTGTCGTCATCGGCACTTTTACTTTTTCTGATAGTTCCCTTTTCCCTAGAATTATTATTTTTAGTCATCTTTTTACTTTTGGAAAGGAACATATTTCCTGTTCGTTACCGGCTTGAACGGAGCAAGTGGATCCCGAATAAACACGGACGAAAGGTTTTAAATTTTCAATTTGCTTGCACAGTATGTTTGCATAGTGTGCAATTAAGGATTGCAATTTACAAAAATATTTCGAGAATTCACAATAATACCTGCATTTTGTTGATAAGTTTCTTGGCTGCATTTCGACTAATTTGTATATAAGTTTACAATTTATTTTGATATATGCTTGGAATTCCTTATATTTGTATTCTTTTTTAGTAATATTTTGTTATAAGATAGGAGTAGTTCAGTGGAAGCTACAGCAAAAATAACAAAGTCGCTTCGTAAAGAAGACGTAACACGCGCTTGGTACGTAATCGACGGTACCGATAAAACTGTCGGCCGCTTGTGTACTCAAGTTGCAATCATGTTAAGAGGTAAGCATAAACCCAACTTTACACCTCACGTCGATAATGGCGACTTTATAATCATTGTCAATGCAGACAAGGTTAAATTCGAGGGCAAACGCCCTGAACAGAAGGAATATTTCCATCACTCTTTATATCCGGGTGGATTGCACACACGTTCTTACAAAGAATATGCAAAAGTTCGTCCCGAATTCGTGGTACAACACGCAGTAAGAGGTATGTTGCCGAAAACTAAATTAGGCAACAAGATGTTCAAAAAACTCAAAGTTTACGCAGGTCCGGAGCATGACAATGCTGCACAGAAACCGGTAATTTTAGAGTTACCTTATTAATTCACAGATTTTATAAACGGAGTTCTTAGATGAAAGCTAATTCAGCAACAGGTAGAAGAAAAACTTCAGTGGCTCAAGTGCGCCTCGTACCGGGCAACGGCAAAGTTGTCATCAATAAACGTGCGTTCGAAGAATATTTTCCGATCGACATTAACCGCCTCTTGGTTACTAAACCATTAGACGTAACTGAAAATGCCGGAAAATTCGACGTTATCGCTACAGTAAAAGGTGGCGGATTAACCGGTCAAACCGGCGCCATTCAACTCGGTATCGCTCGTGCTTTGGTTCAATATGACGAAACTCTGCGTGCCGCTCTTCGCGAAGCAAAACTTTTGACTCGCGACCCGAGAATGGTAGAACGTAAAAAATACGGTCAGAAAAAAGCCCGCAAGAGATTCCAGTTCTCTAAACGTTAATCCGGCGCACACTATTGTTCGGCGATTATGCGAGTTTTTCGCCTACGTTCCGCACGGACAATATTGTGCAGTTTAACGCAGAGAAACGATTGAAATTCTGCAGCAATGCAGGTGTTCTTTTAATATCTATAATTAACATTTTTATTTATCCTGCTTTCAGATCGTTTGTGTGTGGCCCGAATATTCTCGGATTATCTCGCCTCCGTGCAAGCGGAAGCAAGCGATAAACCGCGAAGCGGTTGAGCAAACGAAACGAAGAAAGCAAAAGATTAACACAAAGGAATATCATAATGGCTCATGCTATTGAAATAGAGCAATTGCTCGAATCAGGTGCACATTTCGGGCACTTGACAAGAAGATGGAATCCGAAAATGAAAAATTTCATTTTTATGGAAAGAAACGGAATCCATATTATAGATTTGAGAAAAACTCAGGTCCTCGTAGATATTGCTAGAGAAGCAATCTACAATATCGCATGCCAAGGCAAAGTCGTTTTGTTCGTCGGTACTAAACCACAAGCAAAAGAAATGGTTGCCGAGCAAGCAAAATCATGCAACATGAACTATGTAAGCGAAAGATGGCTCGGCGGTATGCTGACCAACTTCGCTACTATCAGAAAAAGCATCAAAAGATTGCACGCTATCGACAAAATGGAAGTAGACGGCACTTTTGAAGCTATTACTAAAAAAGAAAGATTATTACACTCGAGAGAAAGAGACCGCTTGAGAAAAATCTTCGGCGGTATTGAAGATATGGGACGCCTGCCGGGCGCTATCTTCGTAGTAGATATCAAAAAAGAACACATCGCAATCAAAGAAGCAAAAATCCTCGGTATTCCGGTTATCGCATTAGTAGATACAAACTGCGATCCTGAAATCGTTGATTATCCGATTCCTGCAAATGATGATTCAGCTAAAACCATCGAATTGATCGCCGGCGTTATGGCTAAAGCAATCACTGAAGGTGAAGAAGTTGCTAAGGCAAGAAGAGCCGAAAACGGTGCCGATCAAGAGAAATTCGACAAAGAAAATGAAGTCGAAGACGACGCAAAGGTTCAGAGACGCATGAGAGAAAGAAAGAGAAATCCAAACGCTCCACGCACTCCGAGAGGACCTCGCGGTGACCGTCCGTTCAATAACGACAGACGCGACAACGCTCCGAGAAACGACGCTCCGGCTGCAAAAACTGAAGCTCCGAAAGAAGCGTAAAGTTTCTGCCCGCATTCGCGAGCAACGCAATCTAAATGTAAGGGCGGAATTTATTTCGCCCTTACAAATTAAATTCCCTCCTTCGAGAGGTGGTATAAATGCATTAAAGGGGCGAATCCTTCCCCTGAAATTTCGCTGCCACTCCTTGAAGGAGGGAAAAAACAAAGACGCAAACCGTCTACATAATCAACAAAATTTGAACATATATATAGGGATTATATAAATGGCAGAAATTACTGCAATAATGGTTAAAAACCTGAGAGAAAAAACAGGCGCAGGAATGGGCGAATGCAAAAAAGCATTAGTTGAATCCGAAGGCGACATCGAAAAGGCAATTGAAATACTTCGTAAAAAAGGTGCTGCTTCTGCTGCTAAAAGAGCTGACAGAAATGCTAAAGAAGGCATCGTTGCCGCTATTTGCACTCCGGACAATAAAACAGGCGTCTTGGTAGAAGTTAATTCTGAAACAGACTTCGTTGCTAAAAACGAAAACTTCGTTAATTATGCAAATACCGTAGCAAAAACTTACCTCGAAAACGACGTAAATTCAGTTGAAGAACTCTTGAATGTTAAAGTCGGAAACGACACTATTCAAGGCTTGCACAACGAAGTTCTTGCGAAATTCTCCGAGAAAATCGAAATCCGCCGCATCTTCAAGGTAAAAACTTCGGGCTTCGTATCTGTATATAATCACTTTGATAAAAAACTTGCCGTCATCGTTGAAGCAAATCTTGCTAATCCGACTCCGGAAGATATTAATGCAATCCACGATGTTGCTCTGCAAATCGCTGCAATGAACCCGATCTCTGTTGATTCAAGCAATGTTGATCAAGCAAAAATCGACAAAGAACTTGAAATTTATCGCGATATCGCTATCAGCGAAGGTAAAACTCCGCAAATGGCTGACAACATTGCAAAAGGCAAACTCAGCAAGTTTTTCAAAGAATCTTGCTTGCTCGAGCAGATTTTTGCAAAAGACAACACTATTACTGTAAAGGAAATGCTTGCAAAAGTTAATCCGGAACTCAAAGTAGTTGCATTCAAACGTTTCTATATCGGCGAAGAAGCGTAAAAATTAGCGATTAATGCCTACTTTTGCGCAATATTTTGTTGCATAATTAATAAGCAAGGCAAATAATTCTTTTAAGTTATGGGGGCGAAATATTTTCGCCCTTTTTGTAAATAAATTTTCTAAGCCCATTGAACGGACATGCAGATGCTTTTCGACAGGCTTAAAGAATTTTAAAAACAAAAAACACACAATCATGAACGCACCAAAATATAAAAGAATTCTGCTCAAACTGAGCGGCGAAGCATTGATGGGCGACTCCCAATTTGGCATCAATCCGCATACGTTGAGTATATTTACCGACGAAATCAAAGCAATTCACGAACTCGGCATTCAAATCGGCATCGTAATCGGCGGCGGAAATATCTACCGCGGACTTCAGGCAAAAGCTACAGGAATTCACAAAGTTACCGGCGACCAGATGGGAATGCTCGCAACCGTTATGAACTGCCTCGCGTTCCAGAGTTCGCTCGAATCCAAAGGCATAGCGAGCCGCTTGCAGACTGCAATCACGATGGAGGCAATCGCAGAACCATATATCAGACGGCGTGCAATTCGCCACCTCGAAAAGGGACGCGTAGTTTTATTCGCAGCCGGCACCGGCAGCCCATATTTCACGACTGATTCTGCAGCCGCATTGCGTGCAGTCGAAATCGAAGCCGACGTTCTGCTGAAAGGCACACGCGTAGACGGCATTTACGATTGTGATCCGGAGAAAAATACCAACGCCGTGAAATTCGAGACGCTTAAATTCCGCGAAACAATCGAAAAAAATCTAAAAGTAATGGACCAAACGGCATTTACGCTTTGCAGCGAAAATCAATTGCCGATCATTGTTTTTGATATAAATATACACGAAAACCTGAAGAAAATCGTCCTTGGTGAAAATATTGGAACAATTGTTAAATAATATAACCGGAATAATAATGGAATATAAAGAAATTATTCAAAACACAAAAGACGCAATGTCGAAGGCAGTCGATTTTACAAAAGGTCAAATCGATAAAGTTCGCACCGGCAGAGCCACCGTTTCTCTCGTCGATAACATCAAAGCCGACTTCTACGGCTCGATGACTCCGATTACCCAAATGGCAAACATCTCCACTCCGGACGCCAGAACAATCGTAATCCAACCGTATGATAAATCGACCATGAGCGGTATTGAAAAAGCAATTCAGGCAGCAGATCTCGGCTTTAATCCAATGGTTGACGGCGCGATTATCCGCATTCCTGTTCCGCCACTGACCGAAGAACGCCGCAAAGAATACGTTAAAATGGCAAAGAAATTTGCTGAAGACGGCAAAGTAAGCGTTCGTAACGTACGTCGCGAGCAAATCGAAATCTTGAAAAAGACCGAAAAAGATAAAGTCATTACCGAAGATGAACGCAAGCGTGGCGAGGAAGAAATCCAGAAAATCACAGACACAAACATTAAAGCAATTGATGTAGTGCTGGCTGCAAAAGAGAAAGAATTGATGGATTAATACATAAACACAAGGGGGGATTTATTCTCCCCTTTGTATTTTAGAATAACGAATTTTGAGGCTCGGCTTGAGCAGCAATGTCCGCATCACTGACAATATTTGCGATGGAAAATCGACCACGCCCCAATGCTTCGGAAATTTTCTCGATTCCGGCTTTTTTTGTGTAACCATTCTGAATATATTTGTTATACATAGAAATTATGGTTTCACGTTCGGCATCAGTTAGTTTTTTTCCGGTATTAATATTTTTATTTTCCGGCACATTCCGTAAAGTTGATAGCAGTTCTCCTTTTGTTATCTTTGCAACTTGTTCAGATTGATACTCAAAAGCCGCTTTATTTAGTTCAAACCCGCAAGCATTCCTGCCCAAACCGATTGCAACTTTTGCCGTAGAAAAACTACCAAGAAAGAAATCGCATACCAAATTTTCCGGATTGCTCGAATAGAGAATCATTTTTCGCAACAACTTTTCCGGAAGTTGGTTTTTATTCTTTATTTCGCCGGGTTTGTATTCGCGATTTATGTTCCATACATCCTCGCGATCCGCTGCGTTTGCCGAAAGTCCTGCCGAAGTTTTTTCGTCATCAGAATAAAAAGAGTTACGGTTAAACGTTATCTCGCCACCTGGTTTTACAAAATACAAAATATGATAGTGCGACGAAATATATTTCTTTCGTGTGTATACTCCAAAATTATAACGCCAAATAATGTGATTTACTTCCTGCAACTTTGTTTCTGCAAGGGCGTTTAGAACGTGACGCAAATTAGTGTAACCTGAAATGATATATATTGAACCACCGGGACGCAGGACACGCTCAGCCTCCTTTATCCAATCTTTCGAAAATTGCGGATACTCAGCAGCCGCCACCTCTACATAACCGTCAATAACGTTGCTTTCATCGCGATTATAATGCTTATCAAGCAAATCTCCGTCAATACCGTAAGGCGGATCTGAAATTATCAAATCTATCGAATTATCTTTAATGTAATTTCTTGCACCGGAAATGCAGTTTTCGTTATAAAACATTTTAGAAATACTCCACTGTAGTATATTTGTATTGATCTATATTATCAAGATTTAACATAAATTTTTCTTTTCGCAACATACCATTAGAATTTCTTCCCTGCTTCATTATCGGTAGATTTTCTAAATCAGCTTTATCAAATACCACAAGCAAAATTTGCACCAGTTGTGCGTCTGTTTTTCTATAGCGCGATACAGAAGTTCTTTGGATTCTCTCTTGTTCATACTTCGAAAGTCCGCCTTTGAGTTCCGAATGCCATTGCTGAAAAGTGCGATTGCTGTCATTATAATGCACATCAAGCAAACCGATGATTTCGCCGTGATAGCGTTCTTGCTCAACAGACTGTTCCATCGCTATCCGGTCATTCAATATTACTGACCGACTGTCGCATTTTATCGCTTTAGCCTTTATGTCCCAATTGATAATTCCTTTTGTGTCGAAAGTAACTGCTCCAAACGTATCTCCCGGTACATTAAACCGGCTATTTTTCAGCAACTGCCGAACTTTATACTCAAGATAAAATCCTATCCACTCCATTTGACGCCAATTGTAGTCTGCATTTTTTAATTCAAGAATTGCATCTCTGCCATCCCAATTTCTCGGCAAAAACGAAAGTTATCCTGTAATTCTTTTATATCATTTTCAACTAGTCTAATCATTTTATCCCTTTTTATATTTAATTAATAATTTTACATCTCTAAATAGCACTTCAAACCGATAAGCACCAACACGATACCGCCGAATAATTCAGCCTTCCCCGCAAGCACATTCGAGGTTTTTTCGCCAATTTTCATCCCTATATATGTCATTGCGGCGGCAACTACGCCGATTACAATCGATGGAAACAAAATTTCCATCTTCATAATTGAGAAGCCGAATCCGATCGACAGTGCATCAATGCTCGTCGCAATCGATAGCACAAAGAGTTTCATTCCGCCCGTAATATCCGAATTAATTTCCTCGCTCTCTTTCTTTCGCGAATCAAAAATCATTTTGCCGCCAAGAATCAGCATAATAATCAGGACAACCCAGTGATCGTATGCATCAATATACCGGGCAACTTCCCCGCCGACATACCAGCCGATAACCGGCATAAAGAACTGGAAGAAACCAAAACTAAAGGACATGCGGAACAGTTGCGGCAGAGTAGGCTTACGCAGATTTGCACCGGCAGCCAAGGCTACCGAAAAAGCGTCGATACCGAGAGCAACAGCAATTAAAATAATTTCGAGAAATGTCATATTTATTAAAACAAGAACTTCCACGGACGCACCGCAGAAGTTCTCGATTGGAAATTATTTGAAAAATAATTATGATTGTACTCTTGATTGAGCGACCTGTACAATAGTAGTGCTCGGCGGCAAAACGAAATCGATAGTGTCCGATTTCAAATTTGCTACTTGAATTACATCGCCCTGCAACATTGGAGTAATATCCACTTCCAAGAAAGGAACGAGGTCTTTCGGCAAGCATTTTACTTTCATTTTGAATAGGTTTTGCTGAAGGATACCGCCCTTACGAACGCCTTCAGAAGTACCAACGATTCTGATAGGTACAACGAATTCCATTTTCTTGTCTTCGTCCAAGCCAAGGAAATCGCAGTGAATCATTTCGTCAGTTACCGGGTGGAATTTTACTTCTTTAAGGTAAGCCGGACAAGGTTTGTTTTCGCCTTCAATATTTAATTCGGCAAGTTTAACTTCTTTAGTATAAACGAATTGCTTCAATTCTTTCGGATCTAAAGTGATAGAAATTGCTTCTTCGCCATGCTTGTAATATACAGCCGGAACCAATCCCTGTCTTCTGATAATTTTAGCGGCTTTTGTGCCGATTTCGCGTTTTGTTGCTTTAATTGCAATCTTTTCCATTATTATTTCCTTATTTTTGATATCTTTTTATCGTTCAATATCGAACAAAGTACTGATTGAGCGGTTATCGTGGGTCCTTATTATTGCTTCGCCCAATATGTCTGCTACTGTTACTACTTGCATTTTTTCGGATTTTCTTCTCAGGGGGATAGTATCAGTAATGTACATTGAGTCGATGGCGCTACTCTGCTCAATTTTATCAAAAGCCTGACCTGAGAATACCGGGTGCACGCATACGCCCGTAATGGATTTTGCCCCTTTTGCCTTCAAAGCTTCGGCACATTTTACAAACGTATTTCCGGTATCAATCATATCATCTACAATGATAACATTTCTGCCATCAACTTCGCCGATGATGTGAGAAATTTCGGCTACATTATGTGCCGGACGTCTTTTATCGACAAGCACAAGGTCGCCACCCATTTTTTTGGCATAAGAACGTGCGGTTTTTACTCCTCCGACATCAGGAGCGGCAATCGTCAAATCAAGTAAATTTAATTTGCCGAGTACCTTCATCAAGACAGGAGAAGCGTATAAATGATCAAAAGGAATATCAAAAAAGCCCTGAATCTGCGATGAATGCAAATCCACAGTAATAATTCTGTCTGCACCGGCGCGAACCAGCATATTTGCCACAAGTTTAGCGGTAAGAGCTACTCTCGGCTGATCTTTACGGTCTTGGCGAGCATACCCGTAATACGGGATAACTGCGGTTACACGGCTTGCCGACGCACGTTTTGCTGCATCGATAAGCATTAACAGCTCCATCAGATTCTCTGCTGGAGCAAAAGTAGATTGGATAACAAACAAATCAACGCCTCTGACGTTTTCTTCGTATTTTACCCATAATTCGCCGTCGCTGAAATTCTTTATGCTAACTTCGGAAAGAGACAAACCCAAGCTCGCTGCCACTTTCTCGGAGAGTTCAGGATTGGAGCGACCGGATGCGATTTTAAAATCCGGCATTTCTTACATTCCCATTGTAAACAAAAAAAAGCTGGGATGGCAAGACTCGAACTTGCGAATGTCGCCTCCAAAGGGCGATGCCTTACCACTTGGCTACATCCCAGTTATCGTTGCTAAGTCAAATCCTTTTCAATCGCTCATCAACTTAACATTTACAAAATTACGGGTTTTCCGCGAGACTACCAAACTTTTTTTTATTTTTTTTCCGCTTGCGAAACATTATTTTTGCTCAGTTTCCGCAAGCGGTTGATTTATAAAAATTTATCTAAAACGGATAATTATAGAACATTTGCACCAAAAAGCCTTCGCCGCCGTATGAAAGATCTACTCTGACCAAAAAGCCGTTCATAAAAATTCGTAAGCCGGCGCCGATATCCCATTTCATATCTTTGTGGAAATCCGCAAAATTCCAGTCCGGCGCTACACGCCCGAGTTCGCCAAAGAATGCGTATTCAAACCAATCGACAATTCCGCGTGT
>JAQUZU010000165.1 GCA_028691175.1 Candidatus Kapaibacterium sp.
CATATCGAATTGCCGAAAGCGATTTGCCGATTTTAAGTTTTGCAACGGCTGAAACTCACAACACCAAACGCACGCAGTCATATTTTCGCAACCCGAAATTCTCCGAAATGATTTGGTCAATTTCTTCATTTTTGCCTCGAACAGTTCGTTTTATTCACAGCGGCTTCGAGTTATTGCAAGTAAATCCAGTTAATACCGGTCTCGAATTTTCCGATGAGGAAATAGCAGAATTTCCGGCGGAAAAATTGCCGCTGTTTTCATTCGCAAAAATGAAATGGGACCATACAATATGCAAACATATTCACCGGACAAACGCTCTTCGGGCTCAACTCCCCGGCACTATAGAAGACTATTCTCTCGCCCTATTAGATCCGCAGAACGAGAATATACTTGCTTATACACTGAATCGGGACAACCTGCACATTCTGGTTGTCGCAAATTTCAGTTCATGCAACGAAAAATGCGAAATAAATCTTCCTTTTCAAAGCAAAAAATTGTTAAATTCGCTTTCAAGTGTTAATTTTGTAGTTAGCAAAGAATCGCTTCAATTTGAGTTCACAGGGTTTGATTGCATTATCGAATTTTTGCAGTCATAATTTTCATTTATTGCAACAAAAAAAATGGCAGACAGATATAAAACCGGAAATACGGAATTTGGTTCCCTCCAACGCGCCAAGATTTTGAAAGGGCTGATAGTATTAATTGCCATTTCCTATATAGGTCGTCTTGGCTATTTGCAGATAATCAAAGGTAGTGCTTTTTTGTCCGTTTCGGAAGCTCAAGCAATCAAACAGAACATTATCGACCCGTTTCGCGGCAATATGTATGACCGCAACGGCGAATTAATTGTCCATAATGAGCCGTCATTTACGGTAAAACTTACGCCGAGCGATTTCGATACTCTGCGCTATCCTCTTCTTGCGTCGCTTCTGAATACAAGCGTTTTCGAGATTCAAAAGAAATTGAAGCCGTTTATCGGATATTCGCGTTTTGAACCGGTCAAAATTGCAAGAAACATTGATCGCGACATGGCTTTTTTAATCGAGGAATATCTCGATTATCTGCCGGGAATTGAAGTTGCAATCGAATCCAAACGCCTCTACAATTTTGAGGGCACGATGTCGCATCTGTTGGGCTATACAAGCGAAATCAACGCTGCCCAACTTGAACGCATGCAATACTATAAACCCGGCGACATTATCGGTAAAACCGGGCTTGAATATACTTACGAAGACTTCCTGCGCGGCACAAAAGGCATCCGCTACGTCGCGGTAAATCGCTCCGGACAAAAAGTTTCGAGTTTTAATAACGGAAAAAGCGATGATCCGGTCGTCAACGGGATGGACATCAAACTTGCAATTGACAAGGGAGCACAAGAAAAAGCGATGGAATTGCTCGAGGGAAAGCGCGGTTCGATCATTGCAATGGACCCGAATAACGGCGAAATCGTCGTATATCTCTCAAAACCGGACTACGATTTAAAAGAAATGAGCGGGCGTGTTCGTCCGGAATATTACAAGCAATTACGCGAAGATCCGGGCAAACCACTTGTAAATCGCGGAATTATGTCCGGCTATCCTCCAGGCTCAACCTGGAAAATGCTCGTCGGCATGGCAGCACTTCAAGAAGGAATAATCAACGAAAACACTACACTTGTCTGTAACGGTGCGTTCCATTTCGGCAACCGCGTATTCAAGTGTCACGGCGGTGCGCACGGAGCAATCAATATTCGCACTGCAATAAAAACTTCGTGCAATATATTTTTCTATAGATGCGCATTGAAACTCGGACTTGACCGTTTAGCTAAATATGCACAAATGTTTCGTTTTGGGCAGAAAACATTTATCGATATTCCAAACGAAAACCGCGGTTTTTACCCGACCGCCGAAATGCTCGAAAAACGTTTTGGCAAAGGAGCGTCGAAGTACCGCGGACGTTTAGTAAACTACGGTATCGGTCAGGGCGAAATCAACGTAACACCAATTCAGATGGCAGTTTATATTTCTGCAATCGCAAACAAGGGAACGGTTTATCAGCCGCACGTTGTACGCTCGATTCACAACAATTTAACCGGCAAACATCTCAAGATGGACTATGACGCAAACAAAGTCGATATTTCCGAGCACGTTTTCGACATAATTCGCAACGGCATGTTCGACGTAGTAAATGCTCCGGGCGGAACCGGCTTATGGGCTTTTGCTCCGTATCGCCAGTATTTGCCGGAATATAAAGTATATGGCAAAACCGGAACCGCTCAAAATCCGCATGGTGCGGATCACTCATGGTTTGTCTGCTTCGCCACCAAGGGCGACAAACCGGTGCTTGCAATTGCCTGCATGGTCGAAAACGCGGGCTTTGGGTCTACAGTTGCAGCTCCTATCGCCTATCAGGTTTTAACCAAGTTCTTGCGTCCGGACTACGATAAAGATATGCCGCACGTAAGTTTAGCAAAAAAAGATTCAACAAATCAAAATAAAATACAATAAACATATGCTTTAACCGTTAAATACTGTGTTATTTATTAGGAGAAAGCTATCGATAATGGGTCAAAATACAAACAAATTCGTTTTTGCAAAGGAAGTTGACGAAATAATCACAATACATGTTTCGATTACAGAATTTTTAAAAGCGGGAGGCGAATTTACTCTGTTTTCCAAAGATACGCGAAACGTTCTCGGAAGATGGAAAGTCTCAATCGGATTATCCGGACAAGCGGAAGTTCCGATAAAAGTTCCAATAAAAAACATGCAGTTTTCCGTTCTGGTTTGGCAACTTTTGACTTGCTCGACCAATCCTTCATTAGATGATGGGGCGATTCGGATAGAGTTTTCTCAAGGGGATAAAACCTGCAAGCAGTCTGTATTGACAGAAGCCAATTTGGCAAATATTGCACCGTGCATATTTCGGAATCCTACTTCATACAAAGACGCAATTACATTTGTTATAAAAAAAGATTTACCAAAAGAATAGTATATAAAAATGAGCAACCAACATAGTGCAATAGGATTATTTGATTCAGGAATTGGCGGATTAAGCGTATTAAAGCAATTTGTACGATTTTTACCCGGAGAAAATTTTATTTATCTGGGCGATACGGCTCGCGTACCATACGGCAACAAGTCGCGACAGACTGTAATCGAATACTCCAAGCAGTGCACTAACTTCTTGTTAAAT
This sequence comes from Candidatus Kapaibacterium sp., assembly GCA_028691175.1. Taxonomy (GTDB): domain Bacteria; phylum Bacteroidota; class Ignavibacteria; order Kapaibacteriales; family UBA2268; genus CALLXS01. The sequence continues at coordinate 3,175 of JAQUZU010000165.1, forward strand.
CAAGATGTTAAGTTAATTGTCGTAGCCTGTAACACTGCTTCATCGGTCGCCTTAGATGTCGTGCAGGAAATGTCAAGCGTTCCGGTAATCGGAATGATCACACCTGCCGCTCGTGCAGCAATTCTTGCGACGCAGAACTCGAAAATCGGAATCATCGGCACACGTGCAACTGTCACCAGCCGGGCACATCAGGACGAAATTCATTCCTTAGCCGGCGACCGTGAAATCGAAGTTTTCGCTAAATCATGCCCGCTTTTCGTACCGCTTGTCGAAGAGGGAATGTTGCACCACAACGTAACGCGGCAGATCGCCGAAGAGTATCTCGGCGAATTCGAAGCCCACGGCATCGACACCTTAGTTCTTGGCTGCACGCACTACCCACTTCTGCGGCAGTTGATTGGCGAAATTCTGCCAAATGTCGAATTAATTGATCCGGGCGAACTCGCCGCAATTAAAGCAATCAGACTTTTAGCAGAGAATGGTTTGCTCGCCGACGATGCAAAAATTATTGGTAATCAACCGAATGCCGATTTCTATGTAACAGATATTCCGGACACATTTTTTGACATTGCAAATATTTTCTTGGGCTTTCCGGTTCGAAAACCGCAAAAAGTTGACTTGGAGTAACACCGCATGACGCAAGAAGAAAAAATACAGGATTTAGAACAACAATTAGACAAAATTACTACAATCGCAGCCGAACAAGTCTACAATAT
>JAQUZU010000166.1 GCA_028691175.1 Candidatus Kapaibacterium sp.
GTCGAGTAAGAGTAAGCGATTTCAGATATTCCGTCGCGGTTTGTTTGATAATTATTTCGATTTTAGTACTGTCCGCCCCTTCGAGAGCAGCGCGAGCCTCGGAAGCACTCTTGCCGAGGAAACTTTTTCCGCCGATAAAGAGAATTATGTCTCCGTTTTTTATTCCGGCGTTCTCCGCAGGACTTTGCGGAGCAACTTCAATCACGACTAACGAATCGCCACGACGGAAAAATTCAAGTCCGCCCCCGACAGTCTTCCCACGGTTTTCTGCAGTCATTTGCCGCCACGTCTCCGCAGTGAAATAGTGCGAAAACGGGTCGAGCGAGCCGAGCATTGCGTTAAAACATTTATCCGAAAGTGCGGGAATATCAACGTCTGCGTCATAATTTTCGACAATCGTCTTGAGAATATCGCGGAACTTCGTCGCGTAAAAATCTATCTGAGCCTTTGCAGAGTCGGTCGCTTGCGCATCAGCCTGTTGAATATTCATAGCGCACATCAGCATAATCAATATGGTAAGTATGATTTTCATGTTTTTTTAAGACACTTTTCGCTGCAGTTTATTGTATTGTTGCACCGGTTCAATCGCAACGAGATTATATACAATATAATTCTGCAGAGTTCGTCTATCGGAAAAATTTTAACAAATATTTATAACGGAGAAAACGTGATAAAAGACATTGAAACACTGCTCGGCGATAAAGCCGAATACTTGCTGGGATTTAATTCCCCGAAAATAAAAAAAGAAATGCTGACTTTGCCGTCGCCGACTTTTGTCGATGATGTTCTCGTAAATAGCGACCGAAACAACCGTGTCCTCGGAAACCTCCAATGGATCTACAATACCGGACGTCTCGGCAATACGGGCTACGTCTCTATCTTGCCGGTAGATCAAGGAATTGAACACTCCGCAGGCGCAAGTTTTGCAAAAAATCCGGAATATTTCGATCCGGAAAACATTATTAAACTCGCTATCGAAGGCGGCTGCAACGCTGTAGCCTCGACTTTCGGCGTTCTCGGAATGAATGCGCGCAAGTATGCACATAAAATTCCTTTCATTGTAAAAATCAACCATAACGAACTTCTGACTTATCCGAACTCGTATGATCAAGTGCTCTTCGGATCGGTAGATCAAGCTTATGATATGGGTGCGGCAGCAGTCGGAGCAACTATTTACTTCGGCAGCGATAACAGTCGCGATCAAATCGTCGAAATTGCCGAAGCATTTAATCATGCTCACGAGCTCGGTCTCGCAACTATTCTGTGGTGCTATCTTCGCAATGATTCCTTCAAAAAAGACAAAGATTACCACGTTTCTGCAGACCTCACGGGTCAGGCAAATCACCTCGGCGTAACGATTCAGGCAGACATCATTAAACAGAAATTACCGGAAAACAACGGCGGTTTCAAAGCACTGAACATGGGAAACTCGCACTACGGCAAGTTCGACGAGCGTATTTATACCGAACTTTGCAGCGAACATCCGATCGACCTCTGCCGCTATCAAGTTGCTAATTGTTACATGGGCAAAGCCGGCTTAATCAACTCAGGCGGAGCAAGCGGAAACAACGACCTCGCAGATGCAATAGCTACGGCAGTCATCAATAAACGCGCCGGCGGATGCGGATTAATTTCCGGTCGCAAAGCCTTCCAGAAAAAAATGTCCGAAGGCGTCAAGCTTCTGAATGCAATTCAGGACGTATACCTCTCGAAAGAAATCGAAATCGCATAACAGCAAATACTGCATAATACCTAATGGTTAATGGTAGTAGAAGTAATTCACGCTATCATTAACCATTTTTATGTAACTTTTTTCCGTATTTTTGTGTCTATAATGTGAATCAACATCTATACATAAACAGACTTTCAATATGAAGACATATTTATCGATAATTTTCTCGCTTATCCTATTAGCTACCGGTTCGACTACAGCAAAAGAAGTAATGACGCTTAGTGCACTGACGCAAGCAAGCATACAGACAAAATTTCCGAACTTATCCTGCACAATTCGCCTCGAAAACAGCCAAGGCACCGCCCAAACAATAGAAATTGGCTCGGTCGCAATCGAAGAGATGAACCACGTAACCACGCCAACCGAACTCCTCGACAATCACGACGGCACGTATACGGTGAACTGGGTCAGCAAATTGCAAAACCGTACCTCAAGTTGCACAATTTATGCCGGCACGGCAAGTTGCACAGCGGACTATGCAGATATGGCAACGTTCTCGATGCCGCTCGTTCGGATTATCACTCCGAATGAAACTCCGCGGGTATACTTTCCGAAGCCCGCCCTCGGCGATTCCACACAAATGCGTGTCTCGTTTCGCCCTACGAACTTGGTTCCGCGTGGCGACGGCTCGGATATTCCGGTCAGAATTGACTCCATCAAAACGCATACGCCGTATTTTACCATCAAATATCTCGGCAATTACCGCAGTTGGAATCCTCCTCCGTTCGACGCTTATGCCGTAGAATATCCCGTCTTCCTCTACTTTCACGGCACAGAGGACACACTCTATTCCGATAAATTTTCCGTTTATTACAACGGCGGGCAGGTAGTCGAAGTGGATTTGATTTCCGGAGCATATAACATAAATGAAGAGACTGTTTTATCGATAACAAAACCTCTCCCCGGAGACACCCTGACACCATGTTTCGGCGACACAATCAAATGGACAGGTGCAGTCAGCGGTCTACAAACATATGTCGAATTCTCGTCGAACGGCGGAATTACCTGGCGCTCACTCGGTTCTACGAAAGAGGATTATTTATTCTGGACTGTTCCGGCAGAAATCACCGAAGAGGCGCTTATCCGCGTCTATCAGAAATTCTCGAAGCAGGGAAATTACCGGCTTATGACAGAATCTGGCTATACAAGTTGCACTTGGTCAAACGATGCATCACATCTCGCTGCAACAACAAATGACGGATATATCCACGAATGGACGGTCGAAGGAACCGAACCCACACTCATCAGCGAAACATATCCGCTCAAATCCGTAATGTATCCGGACGAAACTGCAAAACCACACGGCTTAGCATATTATCAATCAGATGGCGGATATAAGTTCGCCGGCTCGGCAAGTTCGAGCCTGGACGGCTTGCGCAGAGACGATAATCTCGTAAAATTTACCTCCGGCAGCGATTTTGCAAGCGAGGAAATCTATTCCGGCGAGGGCAGATGCAATTATAACCGGCTCGGCGCAATCGAATCCGAAGGACTGTATCTCACTCTCGAAGACGGCGACTGCGTGCTGAATTTCAACAGCGACAAGGCAGGTTCAGACGTCGAATTTTCATATCGCTCGGAGATGGCAATCCGCGATTTCAAAACAATTTCCGGACGCGACAGCGTCGCAATTCTCCGCGTGGATAACCGCATTGTAATCTATGATATCGCTCAACGCAGTGCCGTAGATACGTTGGATTTCTCGTCAGAACGCATTATCGATCAGTTTTCGATCTCACCGAACGGCAAACTAATCGCAATTGCAACCATGGTTCCGCCGGTTGATCCGAATTACCCTTTAAATCTCTCAAAGTCCAGCGACACACACATTATCGACATTGAAACCATGAAAGTTGCACGCTCGTATTTTAGCAACGAAAGTGCCGCAATCGGGCTGGATTTCAATCCCGCTTCGAATAAACTTGTCCGTGCGTCTCGCTATGCGAGTGCTCCGGCACACGTAATGCTATACGATTTAACTGCAGATGTTGCGGCGGATTTCTTCAATTTCTACGGCGACCTCGTGGACTATGCTTTTGCACAGGAAGGACACAACGTCGCAGTCGTAAATGAGGACGGTATATTAACCATAACTCAATTTATTTATACTGAAAGTGCGATTATGAA
>JAQUZU010000034.1:0-1808 GCA_028691175.1 Candidatus Kapaibacterium sp.
TTGCCGATAATTCGGAAAAAGATGTCTTTTTGATCTCCGGGGGCTTTGGAACCGGAAAATCAAAGTTAGTCGAAGAAATTCTGGCGGATCTAAAAGCCGGAACAACTGTTGACGGCATGATCTATTTGCGAAATGACAATCAGGCGCGTTTTTTGACCGAATTATTGCATGAAAAATCGGTTTCTGTCCTATCTCCTTCGAAAGAGGGAAATGTTAAGTATAAAACTTGCCCGCTTAGAGAACTTGAATTTAATTACGAGCAGTTCATTGAGCATACGAACGCTTTGCAGAAAATGTCGGACGATATTTATCGCAAATTTTGTCTTGTTCATTGCTTGAAATCAAGTCATGTGTGGGCAGCTAAGTATTTAGAAATTAAAGATGATAGCAAGGTTGTTTCAGAATTTGTTCGTGCAAATTTTAGCAAAAAGAGTGTAATTCGTTTATTATTAGATACTTACACCTTATCTGCGGAGTCTTTGATCGTAAATTTGATGAATATATATTTTCCGATGCTGAACTCCGGCGATCCGAATATTTTCGCCAATATCAAGAAGAAAAAAATCCTGCTCTGCTTCGACGAAATTGATTCGATTAACGGCTCTGTGTATATGTTTTTTCTGAACTATCTCATTCCGTATTTTTTCAATAAGACTTTTGCAGATTTTGCGTCATATAGAATTTCCGTCCTTGATACCGGAATGAAAGTAACGGATTTCTTTGATTTTAAAATACTTATATCGTCACGAAATAATTTTGAGAGTGTGATTCGCGGTGTTCCGGAGCCGATGAAATCAAGAATCTATAATGTTGAACTTGAAAATTTGTCGCAGAAGGAATTTGCTGAAATTACTTCTCAAATTGAAATTCCGTCTTTTCTCGATGCACAAAAATATTACGAGGCAACTTTCGGTATTCCGGCACTGGTATTTGATAAAAACAACGCCGGGCAGTCCGGTGATTTTGATTTTTCACGCTATGTTGCAGACAAAGCGTATCGATTTATTACAAAAGATTTTACCGACGACGAAATAAATATCCTGACGCTTCTGCCTTTTATGGAGGAAGTAGGTACGGTATTTTTGCAATATTGCGACGAATTAGCGATTCCGGCGTTCGAAGTCGAAAATTTTCTTATGTATAATCAGTTTCTGCTGAAAAACCCGGAAAATTATGCGATTAAACCCGAAATCAAACAGCTGATTCGCAATCAGATTAAGTTCAATAATCGCAAGTTGTTCGACAGACTGAATGCGATTGCACAGGCAATCAATAAAATTGCAGATTTGCTTGCCGATAAAGGTGAAGATGAGGTTGAAGTGATGGAAATTTTGGCTTTTATGCCGGAGGAGAACCATCTCGAATTATCCACTATGGTGATTAACCTTGAAGCACTGAAAGAATTTCGCCGACAGAACAAAAATCTGTTTGTGCCGACTCAGGGACAGTATATTTTAAAGCAAGATTGTGCCGAGCGGATCCGTGCGTTTGTCAAAGCAGTTAATCCTGATAAATTCCAAGAACTTACGAATCTTCCTTCACAATTGAAATCCGGAGTTCCGGGGCAACGTGCGAACCTCGAAGTAAAGAAAACTGCCGAAATTCGTTCGCTCGAAAAAGAGAAGAAGAATATCGACGAAAAAATCAGAAAAATCGGAAATGAATTTAAGGTTCATCAAAAGAAGATGATCGATATCGAAAATTCGATGATCGAAAAGCGCCGTCTGATTAACGATAATTCCTATTCTACAAATATTATGGTTGCGGTCGTTAGCACGATTTTTGCGTTCGCGGTTCTGATGGTTGCT
>JAQUZU010000034.1:1908-3538 GCA_028691175.1 Candidatus Kapaibacterium sp.
CAGCATGTGAGCGAAATTCTGACCGAGAATATTGCCGTAGGAAATATTCTCGCAAGAGCGGAAGATCCGCAGATTATTGCGTTTGTTGGCACTACCGGAAACGGTAAAACCACGACGCTGATCAAACTTGCCGTGCTCTGCAAACTGATTCTCGAAACAAATGTCTTAATTGTTACTCTCGATGCGGCAAAAGTCGGCGGGGCAGACCAACTTCAGTCGTATGCGTCGATTGCCGGAATTCAATTTCGTGCTATAAGTACCGGAAGCGAATTGGCGAATATTGTGCAGAAAGAAACAGAGTTTGACTTTATTTTTGTTGATACTGCCGGCGTCCCAATGTATAATGTAAATGCAATAAATAATCTGAGCAATACGCTGGACGTGATTGATATTAGTCAAAAATATTTGCTTGTGCAGGCGAGCCTGAGCAAATCTGCTCTGCAGGATACAATTTCGGCGTTTAAGAAAATTCAGCCGACAGCTGTAATTGTCTCGAAAATCGACGAGACGACGAAATATGGCGAACTGGTCGAGGTACTTGCAGAGACGGGACTTCCGATTGCGTATATAGCGAACGGGCAGGCGATTCCGGACGATATAGAGCCGGCGGACAAAGCGAAAATAATGAATTTAATTATTCCGGATTTTTGTGGTAGTGGTGGCGAAAATGCAGGCTGAGACTAAAAATATCGGAAATGAAATCAACTTGTCGCCGATTGTGATTACGGTTTGTAGCGGAAAAGGCGGAGTCGGGAAGAGTGTGCTTGTTGCAAATATTGCGTCTACTCTCGCGAAAAATGCGAAAGTCCTGATTTGGGATACAAATATTCAGTTTCCGAATATGCACCTGATTGTCGGCGTAGAGCCACCGGTAAGGTTAAACGAAGTATATAACGGACGCTTGCAAGCCTCGGTTGCAGTTTTTCATGTAACGGAAAATTTATGCATCTTGTCTGCGTCTTCTGCATGTACTAACTCCGATATGCCGGAGGAAGCACAGGTGATTCGTGTTTTTGAAGAATTGATAAATACAACAGATTTTGACTATATTATTTTAGATACGGCTGCGGGAATTTCCGAGGATAATATGCAATGTTGCATGATTTCCGACATTATACTTTTGACTGTTACTGATGAACCAACCGCGATGATAGATGCTTACGGATTAGTTAAGATATTGAGAAACAAAATAGATACAAAGAAGATTAATTTGCTGGTAAATAACGTAATTGATGAAGAAGATGCAAATGAAATTGTAACGAAATTCAATTTGGTTACTCGGAAATTTTTGGATATCGAAGTGAAAAATCTCGGCTATGTACCTTATGAGCGGGCGATCAGGCAATCGATAATAAAGCAGGAAATATTTATCGATACAATGGCTGAGAGCGAGGCAGGCAGGGCAATTGTCGAAATTGCAAATTCTATCAAGACTTTTGCAGGAAATAATGCCTGTGTGGAAATGAGTGTGTAGAATGGCAAAAAAAGAAAAACTAAATCAAGAAGAACTCGAACGCCGGCAACGCGAAGAAGAGCGCAAAAAGAAAGAAGAACAAGAGCAAAAGGAATTCCAAAAGCGTCATAAGGAAAAACTTGAAAAAAAGAAGCGTATCGAGAAACGGCAAAAGCA
>JAQUZU010000034.1:3638-18048 GCA_028691175.1 Candidatus Kapaibacterium sp.
AAGAACTCGAACGCCGGCAACGCGAAGAAGAGCGCAAAAAGAAAGAAGAACAAGAGCAAAAGGAATTCCAAAAGCGTCATAAGGAAAAACTTGAAAAAAAGAAGCGTATCGAGAAACGGCAAAAGCAGCGCAAAAAAATCGAAATGCGAAAAGTACGGAAAATCGTTAACTTTCCGTTTCAGACTTTGTTTCACGTTTGTACTTTGATAACGACGTTATATTTTGTTGTAGTCTTTTTTGGCAAAGGTGTCGAAATTTATAAGTCGGTCTATAACTCGCTAATTTTGTTTACAGCGCTTTATTTGGGCTTTGGAATAGCGGTTGTTGCAATATTTATGATTATGTCCGTCTCGAAGGAAAAAGAATTGCTGGAAGAACTTGCTCTGCTGGAAGAGAAAAAGAAGGCGGAGGAAGAGGCGAAATTGCAGAAAATGAAAGATGCTGAGCAAGAGATTCGCGATTTTACAAGAAGTAAATTGCAGGAACAGCCAAAACTGCCGGATGATATTTTAAATATTGATTTGGAAAATGAGGCTATGAATTCGGTTGGACTGATGGACGACGAAATTCCGCCGCTCGAGCCGGATGAAATGAGTGAAGTTGAGGCAGATGAATTGATGCCGGATGAAGCTCCGCTTGAAGATGTTACTACAGAAAATAAAGCAAACTAACGGAATAGAATATGGCGCTGAATGAAAAAAATACTGCCGAGCTATGGGATAATTATTTTGAAGATCGCAATCCGGAAAATAAACGTCTTGTTATGGGTGAATACATTCGCCTGGTTCGCTATGTGATGCAATCAATGACTTTGCCGTCGAATTCCGTGCTCAATTCCGAGGATTTTTTACACATTGGAATTCTTGGATTAAACGAGGCTATCGAACGCTTCGAGCCTGAAAAAGGCGTGAAATTCGAAAGTTATGCAACCGTGCGCATTAAAGGAGTAATCCTTGATGAAATGCGCCGGCTCGATTGGCTCTCTCGAACTGCCCGCAAGAGGGCACAGGAACTAACACAGGTTACAGATGCCATTCGCTGCAGAAATAATGGAAGTGTAACTACGGAAGAGATAATTAAGGAACTTAAAATATCGGAAGAGGAATATCAGTCATATCTGCAGGCGGCGGAAGCGGCTCGCTCGACTTATGCAATGAATGAAAATACACAGGTCGCGGTCGGAACAGATGATTACGACTTTATGGACGAAATTCCGGATATTTACTCTAAGAGTATTATCGATACAATTGAGCAAGACGAACGTGTCGGCAATATCAAGCTCTATCTGAAATCTCTCAGCGAAAAAAATCGTTTGGTTATTACGCTATACTATTACGAAGAGTTGAACTTTAAGGAAATCGGCGAAGTACTGAAAATTTCCGAAAGCCGTGTGTGCCAAATTCACGGGCAAGTGTTGAAAGAACTGAGACAAAAACTGCAAGAGATAGAAAATGCTTGATATAAAATTGCGTAGACGTCTTGAAACAATGACGCGAATACCGACAATTCCGTACGTAATTTCGCAAGTATTGGCTGCGGTCGATAACGAAAATCTCAGTGCGTCCGCACTTGCAAAGATGATTGAGAGAGATCAAACTTTAACCATGCGCGTACTGACGGTGGCTAATTCGCCGTTTTATGGCTTTTCGCGCCGCATTTCTACAATCGATCTTGCAATTGTTATTCTCGGATTGAATACCATTAAAGAAATTGTAATGAGCCTTGCGATTCAGAAGTTTTTTACAAATGTAGGCAAAACGCTTTTCGACGTGAAGGGATTCTGGAAATACTCGGTTTTATGCGGTGCGGCGGGGAGAGTGCTTGCCCGCAAAATGGAGTACAAGCTTGCCGGCGAAGCATTTGTGGCCGGCTTGGTGCATGATATAGGTATTTTGATTTTAATTCAATATTTTGCATCTGATTTTGCGGAAATCAGAAAAAAGCAGCGAAACAACGGCATGACATTTGTCGAAGCCGAAAACGCTGTTTTGCATTGCACTCACGCAGATATTGGCGCGTGGCTTGCCCGTAAATGGAAATTGCCCGAAAATATCGAGCAGGCGGTGCTGTTTCATCATTTGGATTATGTAGAAGCAAAACTTATCCACACGAGAATGCAGAGAAAGAAAAAAAATTCCGATGAAGATTTCGACCAACCTCTTACAATTATTGTGGCACTTTCCGAGTGGTTCGCTGCGCAGATGGGCTTTAAGTCATGGGCGTGCGAAGATTTAAGGCAATCAAACCTGTTCCTCGCCGATGACCTTATCGAGGAAATGAGCGACCACGACCTACTCAGTCCGGATAGCGTTATTGAAGTGATTAAGCAGGAAATCCAAGACGAATACCTGAAAGCAAGTACGCTAAACGAAATGATAAATAAGCAAGTGCCGTTATATAAATAGTTACAGCGGACGCAAAACCGAGATTCCGAGCGATGAGGTGTTGCGCTCCAGATATTCTGCCAAAGTACTGTCAATTATTACGCATTTCTTTGCACTGGAAGCGTGCATAAAGTGCAATTTTCCGTTGTTTTTCCGCAATGCCAGCCCCACATGCGAATAATCTAATCCCGCTTTGCCGGTTACGATTGCAATCATGTCGCCTGAAGAAATGTCTCTCTCAATCTTGCCGAATTCCGCTTTCGGAATATAGAAGCGTTTGCAGGCATTTATCCGGTTTTCATTTGCAACAATTTTCTTGACCATCTCCGGCGAATTTTTCAGCGCAGAATAGAAGTTCGGGTGAGTACTCATGAAATTGAGTTTTGAGGAGAAGAGTATTCCGCCGAGTTCCTGCGACAAGTCTTTGATTATTCCAAGGTCTTCGTTGCTGCGAATCCATTCGGACGTGTAGTGCGAGCGTGATGAATAGTCGTTTAAAATGCCACCGCGATAGCGAATTTTAGTCAATTCGCGCTCAAATGCCGGAATTGTGTATTCGCCGAGTTGTGCGAGATGTGCGAGTGAAATCACGGTTTCGCAGAAAGTAACGCAGTCGAATCCATCGAAAGTATAGGTTAATTCCTCGCTTTCATTTTCGTCAAGTGTGCCGCCAATATATGGCTTGCCGAGAAATAGCTGCCCGATTGACGCCACATATTCGCCTATATTGCCTGATTTCGAAATGCTTTTCAATGCTTCGAGAGCCTGTGGCAGAGTGTCAATTGCATCAGATGCGGCGAATGTCTTGCCGGTTGCGGCGACTGCACCAAGCAACGCGATTTTCATAAAATTTCTTCTGGTGGTCATTTATTGCCTCATAAAAGAATTGTTGGAGCGTTCGTAATTTTCGTCGATACGGTCTTCGTGGTTCATTGCCGCCGCTTTCGCGAGTTGATCGCAGCGTTCGTTGTCGATAATTCCGGTATGAGCACTCACATGCACGAATTTAGGAGCACATTTCTGAACCATCGTATCGAGTTCACTCCATAATTCGGGATTTAAAACCTGTTCTTTATTCGACTTCCGCCAGTTGTTGCGTTTCCAGCCTGTTATCCAGTTTTTTTGAATTGCCGAAACAACCAGATTCGAGTCCGTGTAAATTGTAATATCGTATTCAGTCGGATTTTTCAAAGCCTTTAGGGCGTTTATAACTGCCATGATTTCCATGCGGTTATTGGTTGTGTGGCGAAAGCCCTCCGAAATTTCTTTGCGGTAATTTCCGCACATCAGGACTGCCGCATATCCGCCCGCTCCGGGATTGCCGAGGCACGCCCCGTCAGTATATATAATGATTTGCTTCTTTGCCATTTGCTATAATTTGATGTGAATACACTCTTCGATTTCCTCTTTCGGAACTGTGCCGAGACGCAGTATCTTCGGTTTATCAACTATGGAAATGATAGTTGATTCCAAGCCGTAATTGGAATGTCCCGCGACTACAACATCGAATTTTCCGTTAAACTTCCGGAAAACATCTTCAGACGTATTTAACGATTTCTCGCCGGAAATATTGGCTGATGTTGCCGCAATTGGTCTGCCGAATGCAGATATTAATTTCAAACATGTTGCATCGGACGGATAGCGAATCGAAATTGTTTTCATTCCGGAGGTGATTGAGTCCGAAACCATGGAATTTTTTGAAGCAATTATTGCGAGCGGACCCGGCAGGAAGCGCTCCGCCAAAGTATAGAATAATTTGCCCGGATTATCCAAAAGCGAGACCGCCATCTCAAGCGAGGACACATGGGCAGAAAGCGGCTTGCCAAGGTCGCGCGATTTCACGGAATAAATTTCCGCACACGCCTGCGGATTGAAAATATCTGCACCAATGCCGAAAACCGTTTCGGTGGGGAAGGCGATGACTTGCCCGCTTTCAAGCGCATCAATCGCGAAAGATATATCGATATTTATGTCTATAATCTGCATTTTATTTGCGTAGCGAGATTTTTTGCATCATTTGCTCGGCTTGGTCTCTATGAACTTGCTTTATGTGAAAGAAAACCGTGATAAATGCCAGCGTTAAGACCGCCATATCGTCCGTATAGCCGGCGAGCGGAATGAAATCGGGGACAGCGTCCAGCGGGAAAATGTAATATCCGAGCGTGCCGATAATTGTCATTTTGGCTTTCTTCGGCGTGTCGTGGTCGAGCAAAACATAGTATAGCGTTAAAATTTTTTTTATCGCTTTTCTGCCGACTTTCAAGACAGATTTTTTTAGTTTGCTCATGAGCGAACCGTCTGAATAGAAATCGGCGAAATTGTCAGTGTTTATGCGGTTTATATCGATATTTTTATCCATGAAAAAAGCATTGATGCCGTTGTTGTTGTGAAATTTTAAAAACGTATAGACAGATAAGTTCGGAAAATATTTTAAAAAATGTTTGGTTATAAAAAAAAAATTCCTTAATTTTATATGTTAGAAAAAAGACAACTTTCGAAAAGTGTCAAGAAATATACACATTACGTCATTTTGAGATAATTTCGGACGTGCTTTTTTCTGCAGTAACTAACTAATTGTATAACAAATGAAAGAGGAAAGATGGGTAAACTATATGTAGTTGCATCCAGGATTATCTTATTTATGATCCTCCCTATTCTGTTCATCGGCTTGACTGATGACGCTTATGCTGCGCGACGGAAGAAACGTAAATCCAGACGCCGTGCGGTTTCTGCCCGCTCCTATAACCCCAAACAAACCAAAAAGCAAGCATTGGAGACTTTGCGAAACGGTTCTGATGTTTTATCTTCATTAGCCGGATTGTCTTCAGAAGAAGGCGAAGAGGGAGTAGATTTGACTCCTAACTTCATCGAAAGACAATACAGCGATTTGTATGAAACCGACAGAAACCTCCAAGATGCTGACCAAGAAGGTGAAGATTTGGACGAACTCGAAATGGAAGATGACGTTATCGTCGATGTTGATAATTTCAAAATGCTGTGGATGAGTTTTATGGGTGAGGGTGATGATGAAAACGGTGGAATGATGACTTGTGGCATTACGAAGCAGGATTTGATGGATAATGTCATGGATTGGCTCGGAACGCCGTATCTGTTTGGTGGGACAAGCCGCAGAGCAATTGACTGCTCGGCATTTGTTCGCCAGATGTATTTAACAGCCGGAAATATTATGTTGCCACGTACTGCCAGAGAACAAATCGGCGTAGGCTTAAAAGTTGCGAGGAAAAATCTCCAATTTGGCGATATGATATTCTTCCATACAAGAAAAGAAGTTTACGTGTCGCATGTCGGAATTTATTTGGGCGATAATCTGTTTGCTCATGCAAGTTCGAGATATGGAGTTACCGTTTCTTCGCTGGAGAGTGAATACTACGACAAACGTTTTATCGGTGCTCAGAGAATCACGCAAAAAGACATGGTTAAGTTGAGCATGGAAGAGAAAAACTTTTAGACGTATTTTATATAGTATCATAAAGTCTGTAGGCATTAATGCTTGCAGGCTTTTCTTTTGTTTCCGCGCCCGTGGGTGTGACAGCCGTGACAGCCAAAATCATACTGCCCCGACAGAATACCAAATCCGCTGTCACGGCTGTCACATTTATTCAGAAAAATTCCTGTATTTGAAAAAAAAACGCATTATTAATGCTAATTTTTTTTTATATTTGCCTTCTGAATTTAATACTTTGAACACAACATTTATTATATATAAGGACATCTAAAAAATGGAAGGCATTGATCATCTCGCACCGAAAACGGACTATGCGGACGAAGCAACCGAAGCAATGAATTTATTCCACTCTACACTGGCAAACCTCGTGCCCGTATTTCAGAAAACTGAAGTAAAATGGAACATGCTCGACAGTAACGACGACTTCTACTCACTTGCAGAGGCGCTCTATAACATAATCGTAATTTCGAAATTTGAGGCATTAGCAGAGGCTAAGCATCTCGAACTAAAGGAATTTGCACACTACGGCTTCTTCCACAAAACGCTCGCAGACCACAACTATATCGAAGTTGTTTCGCCGGACTATCCGAACAGCATCCTTGCATTCGACTACGTCGCTTCTAAAAACAGCCCGTTCGACGTTATTTATTGCCACAGACTTAACGCACAAGGCGCAATCATCGACCGCGACCTCGAGGTTGGATTTGCTACGTCTTCCTTTAATTTTAGGTTTAGATAACCCGTTCGTGGGGAGTCATTGCGGGCTTGACCCGGAATACTCAGGAGGTAACTCCCCAACATTGGAAACCTCCCCAACTCCTCCAAAGGAGGGGAATAAGAGAAAGGAAATCGTCATTGCGGGCTTGACCCGGAATACTCAGGAGGTAACTCCCCAACATTGGAAACCTCCCCAACTCCTCCAAAGGAGGGGAATAAGAGAAAGGAAATCGTCATTGCGGGCTTGACCCGGAATACTCAGGAGGCGTACATTCTTCTACCAAGACAAGGGGATAAATCCCCTTGTTATCTCTGTATTCTTTTAACAAGGGGTTTCAACCCCTTGTGCGAGTGTATCGGGCAAGGAAGAGACAAGTGTGAAGCAACAATCTCCCTTGTAGAAGGGGATTGCGGGGCAAGCCCGCAATGACGCCCACGTGCGTGGGTTTTTAGGTCGAGGTGCTCCGCGACCTCTCCCACATTCGCAATGACGCCGTTTACCAAAGTGTGACAGCCGTGACAGCGGATTTGGTATTCTGTCGGGGCAGTATGATTTTGGCTGTCACAGCTGTCACACTTTGCATCCACTTACTCCATAAGCGTAGAAAACACGTGTTTCCTTTTTACTCGTTGGTATTCGATTTCTCGATTTGCTCCTCTAATTTGCTAACGGCATTAGTCTCTGCCGGGTTGGCATCGGTTTTCCCCGGCGAACCCATTACTCGGGCGAGGAAACTCAGATCGGGGATTTTCTCGAGGATTAATCGCATGATTACCAGCATCGGCACGGAGAGCAACATTCCGGCGATACCCCAGATATAGCCCCAGAATACCAAGCCGAACAACACCGTCAGAGTGTTGATTTTGAGGCGTGTGCCCATGATTTTCGGCTCTATCATATTGCCGACCAAGAATTGCAAACCCGTGATTAAACCCGCAACTATCGCTACAACGCCCCAGTTATCGAACTGAAGCGCTGCCATTAAAACAGGCGGAATCGAGGCTATAATCGCACCAATCGACGGCACGAAGTGGAAAATAAACATCAGGAAGCCCCAGAATAACGCGAATTTCACACCAAAAAATGTGCAGATTAAGTAAATTCCCGCACCCAAAAGCAGGTTAATCGACGCCTTCAGCAAGATGTACGACACGACGGATTTCTGGATATTCTCGTAGTTCGCGAGTAGCTCGTCGCCTTTTTCTCCGCCTACAAAGCGGAAATAACGCTTGGAATTCGGTATTCCGGCAAGCAAAATCACGTAGTAAAGCGAAAACATGAAGAAGTCGCCCGAAAACGACGTTACACTCCCGGCAAACTGCCTGATAATTCCCGTTATCGCGTCTTTGTCCATCGCCTTGTAAATCTCCGTGAAGAACGTGCGCGGACGGTAGCGACTGCCCGTGATGCTGTTATAAAAGTGCAAAATGTCCGCCAAGCGTTCGTTAAAGCGCTTCGCGAGGAAGTCTTTATCTGCAATTATATCCAGCGACGTTGTGTAAATCACCTCGCCGATTAAGTACGCAAAACCCAAAGTTATACAGGCGATTATCGGCAAAATGATGAACTTCGGGAAGTGCATTTTAACCAAAATGTTAATTACCGGCGAAAAAATCAGCGCGGCAAGCAACGCAAGCACAAGCGGGATCAGGATGCTCGAGAGTGCCGACATCAGGTAGAAAATCACGATTATCAGAAAGATAATCAGTATGTTTTTGATAGTTTTTGTGTCCATAACGGCGTTATAAATTTATTTATTCTCAACCCGCTTTTCCGTGTATGCAGGCTTCAGATACTTTCCGACTGCGTAGTATGCGCGTGAAATATTGTCGTAGAGAATCGGCGCAAGGCGTTCGATGTCGATTTTTCCGTCTTTGAGTACATTTTCGTCTGCTCTCAGGTCGAGTATTTCGGAAATGAACATGTCGTGCGTCGGGAGGGAGATTTTTTGCTTCACTTTGCAGAGCAGGCACGCCTTAAATTCCTCGAATATCGGGGCGTTTATGATGTCCGCTTTTTCGTCGTGGAGGCCTAATTCGGCACATTTGTCCGCGATTTTCCCTGAATACAGCCCGCAGTAGTCCGCCTGGTGGGTGTTTTCCTCGCTCGGGAAGGAAATAGTAAATTCGCCCGTGGTGTCTAATGCCGTGTATGTGTGGCGCTCCTTGCGGATGCCGATTGCGACCATCGGCGGTGTGCTGTTGACGATTCCGCCCCATGATGCGGTCATGATGTTCGGTTTGCCGGCGTCGTCATATGTTCCTACGAGCAAGACCGGTAGAGGATAGAGTACTGTTCGCGCTCCGAGAGACTTCTTCATAAGTACCTTTATTTATTAATGGTTACACTTCCGTGAGCTTGTTTTGTCTTGAAATAAACCTGTCCTGCGTGCATTTGGCGTAAGTCAGCGGTGATTACAGTGTTTTCTCCGTCGATGCTAACCGTATACTTCGGGAAGAGTTGCACGCCTGCTTCGTTATAGAATTGGATTTCCGGGATTTGTCCCTCTGATTTCAGCGTAATTGTCGCAAAATCGGTTGTAGGATTCGGATATACGCTTGCGAGTTGCTTTGCATCGGGCGCCGCACACAACCGCTGAGCCTTCAGATATACTTTAAATTCATCGCTTCCGACGAGTTTTACACGTATGATTCCTGTTTGATCGCTTGACGTCGTGTCCGCCGAGTGACTGACATAAACAGTATGTATTTCGCCACCGGTTACTGAAGTGAAGTCTGTGCTATAATCAAAATTTGTGGTGAGCGAATCGAAGCGAATGTATTCGATTTCGGCATTCTCAGACGAGAAGAAATTCAGCGGCAGAGGGCCTGCCTCGGCAAATTCGAGGAGTGAATCGCCACATGTAACGCTGTTTGTGCGAGTATATTCGCCGATGAGATTCATTCGATCGTGGATTGCAGGGTGCTCGATAAACGGGTTGTGCGAGCCTTGTCTCTCTTTGATTCGTGCATTACGCTCGAGTTCGCGCTCGCTTGGTGCGTCGCCCAGCGACCACGCTTTTAAGGCCTCGTATTGAGTTTGGTCGAGAAACAGGTCGTCGGCGTTGTTATTGTTTGGCAGATTTCCGTAGTGCAATGCGAAATAGAAGACTCCGCGCGCGATGTCGCCTTTATATTCGTCGCGAACCTCGAAGACCCAGGTTCCGTTGGCGTTCTTGCCGTAGCGAGAGCCGCCTTCTTCGTAAGTTACGTTGCTTACTACGTCTCCGAACGACGAGTTTCCGCGCTTATTGTTTGCAGCTTTCCAGCTTGGGCGCATGTGGTGCATATTGGTTTTTTGCGGTTCGTCGCCTGCTCCGAATGCCTGAGGCCAGGTGTGTTCGGTATCAAAATTTGCAGTGCCGTCGGGGCGTTTGGTTGTTTCAATCGTGTTGCCTGTATATGGGCACTCGACGATGCCGTCATAGTTATCGACGTAGCCATACATGATGTCGCGTGAATCGTTATAGTTGTATGTATGGTGAACACCGTTCAGGTATCCGCGGAGTGCTGTGATAAGTTCATCGCCGTATTTGTTGAATGATATTTCGTCATAAGCCTCGGAATAGTGAGCATCGGCTGCAACGAGCACCGGCACAGAGAAGCGGTTTCCGGAATCGTCGGTGATTACCGCAAAGGCTGCCCCGCGAAATTCCGTATTTTGCGTCGGGGTAATCCCCAGAGCGACTTTTCCGCCTTCGAGTACCTCCAACTTCACATTCGGCGTAGTCCGAATTGACTGAATTTTCCCGCCTTGTATTGCAAGGAAGTCATAAGATTTTACTTCAATATTTTCGCCAACCGTGACTTTTCCGTAGTTGAGCGTTTCGGCAGCACTTGACGCGCTGATTCCCGCAAATAGCGAGAAGAGGATTATCTGCTTGATTTTCATAGACTTACCACGAGTTAATATGTTTTGGTTAATAGCCTGCAAGGGCGGACTTTGCCGCCCTGCAAGCATACTTTTGGGATTAAAATTCTCTCAATTTTCCGTTAAATGCCTTCTCGATTGCCTTTATAATTGCCTTAACCGAGGCATCGACTTCTTCGGATTCGAGAGTGCGCTCTTCCGACGAATACGTCAGTGCAAAGGCGATATTCTTATTTTCCATGCCGATTTTCTCGCCTTCGAACAGGTCGAAAATCTCGACGTCTTTCAGGAATTGCCCGCCTGCCTTTTGAATTTCGCGTACCATTGCGCCCGCTTCGACCGATTTCTCGACGATAAAGCCGAGGTCGCGTTTTACGCTCGGGAATGGCGATACGTGCTTATAGCGTGTGTCGCGGCGGTTTAGAGTATAGAGCTTTTCTAAATTAATAATGAATAAGAATACCGGTTGAGCAATCTCGAATGTCTTTAAAGTCTTTTTCGAGACCTCGCCGAACTTGCCGAAACTAACTCCTTTGTGGGCGATTGTCAGTGCGTTTGCAGAGAAAATATTGCCGAGATAGTCGTCCTGAACAGTCTTTATGCCCGTCAGATTGAAGCGCTCGCAGAAGTCCTCGAAGATGCCCTTAATGTCGAAATAATCGCAGGCACGCTGTTTGTCCTGCCAGTGGAACGGCGCAACGCCGCCTGTAATTGCGACGATGAGTTCTTCCGATTCCTTGATGCCCGGAACAAAGGTTTTCGTATTTGCGTCCGCAGGATTGAACGTCTTGCCACCCTCGAAAAGTGCTAGGTCTGCGGAGCCATAACGGATGTTTCGCTCGATTGTCTTCAGCATTGAAGGCACGAGAGACGGGCGCATTACGGACATTTCCTCGCCGAGAGGATTCGCGATCGTGATCGGGCTTTCGACGAATATTTTCGCGGACTGCGGGTCGATGATGTTCTGGGTGAGAATCTCGATAAATCCCGATTGTATAAAGTAGTTATTGATTTCTGCGCGCAACTTTGGCACTGCAAGTTCAGACTTCTCGAGACCCGAGCCGAAACTGATGTTTGTGCTGTTTCGGAGGCTGATTTTGTCATAATCGAACATAATTGCAATCTCTTCGATGACGTCGATTTCGAGCGAAACATCCGTGCGATAGGTCGGGACGCCGACTCGGACTGCTTCGTCCGTTCTTTCCAAAATGTCGAACTCGAGGGCTTCGAGCATCGCAATCATTTCGTCCGCAGGGATTTGCTCGCCGATAATGTCGCAAGCCTTTTTATAATGCAGAGTTACCTCGATTTGCGGGATTTCTTTCGCGATTGCATTGCATTCGCCTTTTGCGATTTCGCCGCCGCAGGTTTCGTTTATGATCTGGGCGCAATATTCGGCAGCGTAGCGTAAAATTCTGTGGTCGGCACCGCGTTCGAAGCGGTACGACGCGTCAGTCGAGAGGCCGAGTTTCTTGCTTGTGCGGCGCACGGAGGTCGGGGAGAAGTATGCCGATTCGATGAAAATATCGGTTGTGCCGTCTGTGATTTCGCTGTTTTCGCCGCCCATTACTCCGGCGATTGCGAGCGGTTTTTCGGCATTGCCTCCGCAGATGACCATCATTTTGTCGTCGAGGATTCGCTCTTTGCCGTCTAACGTGGTGAATTTCTCGCCTTCGGTTGCGTTTTTAATCGTGATTTTTTTATCTGCAATCTGCTTTAAGTCGAATGCGTGGAGCGGTTGTCCTGTTTCATACATCACGTAGTTTGTGGCATCTACAATTGCGTTTATCGGGCGCAAGCCTGCCATCGTGATTCTGTGTTTGAGCCATTCCGGTGATTCTTTTACTTTTACGTTGTTGATCACTAAGCCGAAATATTTCGGACAGATTTCGCCATCTTTGATGTGTACGCTTACTAAGTCGTTGATATCTTTGCCTTTATGCTCGATACCGACTTTTGGCATATTGAATTTTGTGCGTTGATATGCGGCGATTTCGCGAGCGATTCCGAAGTGGCTGAGGCAGTCCGGGCGGTTTGGCGTTACGCTGATTTCATACATTACGTCGTTAATTCCTGCGAAGTCCGCGATTTTCGTGCCGGGGACGGCATCTGCGGGCAAGACCCAGATTCCGTCGGAGTCTTCGCCGAGGTCGAGTTCTTTCTGCGAGCAAATCATGCCTTTGGATTCGATTCCGCGGATTTTGCGCTTCTCGATTTTAAAGCCTGCGCCGGGGACGAATGCGCCCAGCGCTGCGTATGCGATTTTCTGGCCTGCGGCGACGTTTGGCGCGCCACATACTACCGTGTTTTCGCCTTCGCCGTAATTTACGCGGCAGAGCGAGAGGTGATCCGACTGCGGATGTGGGTCGCGAGTGAGCACTTCGCCGACGAAAATATTCGCGTACTTCTCGGAGTAATCGTAAATTGCCTCCACCTCGATGCCCAGCATCGTAAGGATTCTGTCGAGTTCCTTCGGTGAATAATCGAAATCTATAAGCTCTTTAAGCCTGTTTTGTGATACTAACATATTGTCAAATTAACTTTGTTGTACATTTTACATTATAGCATGCAAATTACGAAATTTTTTCGAAAAAATATGCCTTTAGCGATTAAATAAATATAAGCGCTGTTTCCTTTTGGGGATTGCGGGTCAAGCCCGCAATGACGCCCACGTTCGTGGGTTTTTAGGTCGAGGTGCTCCGCGACCTCTCCCACATTCGCAACAACGCCGTTCAATTAAAGGGTGTGACAGCTGTGACAGCAAAAAACATACTGCCCCGACAGAATATGAAATCCGCTGTCACAGCTGTCACATTACTTCACCATTTTCTTATACATCTCTTTGGGGTGAACTTCCTGAACCGGTTTATATGATTTGCTCATCGCTGTTTTCCGTCAGTTGTTTTATGGCACGGTCAAAGTCGCTTTCCAGTTGCTTCATTTCTTTTGCACGGTAGATTTCAAATTCCTTTTCAGCCTTTTGTATTGCTTGCTTATGCGATATTGTGCCTTTACCTTCTAAAAGTTTTCTGCGGTTAGAAACAATCTGATTATCAAGAGCGGCTATCCAATCTTTCATCGTCATCGGAACTTGTTCCAACGCCTGAAACTCTGCAAAATCAAGAAACTGAGAAACAAGCAGGTTTAGGCGCTGCAATTCTATTTCTGAAAGATAATTTTTTGCAATTTTAACATCGTCTTTTGTAATGTAATTTCCCTTAAAATTAGTCATACCGGCAAGTGGTTTTTCGCTATCAACTCTGTCATAAATTACTTCGGCTGCTGTATGCTCATGAACCGCATAATGAAGTTTGTTCTGTACTGTCGAAAAAAAGTCTTTCGTTAAATCTGAACGTGGGTCATAATCTGTTGCAGTTGCATAAATATCGGTAACCTGTTGATAGAAATTTCTTTCCGAAGAGCGAATGTCGCGAATGCGTTGCAATAACTCTCTGAAATAGCGTGAACCGCCTTGTTTCAGTCGCTCGTCATCAAGTGAAAATCCCTTTTGAATGTATTCATGCAGCCGTATAGTTGCCCAACGGCGAAAACGTGTGGCAATTTGACTCTGAACTCTATAACCAAGAGCAATTATCATATCCAGGTTGTAATGAGCTATATTTCGTTTAACTTGGCGAGAACCCTCTTGCCGAACTTGTAAGAAATCCTTACAGGTTCGATTTTGTTCTAGTTCACCGGATGCATAGATATTTGCAATATGCATTGTTATGTTTTGCGGAGTTGTGCAATAAATTTCTGCCAACTGACTTTGCGACAGCCATAAATCTTCATCTACAAAACGTACCGAAATACGTGTGATTTCACTATCATCTTGGTAAATCAGAAAATTATTCTCTGTTGGTGTCGAATTTGTTTTTTTCATATTCTATTCTCCATTAATTCTTTCTTTACCATCATTCTTTGACAAGGGAGCATGCTCCCTTGTCAGGGGGAAACCGCAATCCCCTGAAG
>JAQUZU010000035.1:0-5709 GCA_028691175.1 Candidatus Kapaibacterium sp.
GAAAAAACTGATATACATATTGCTTTTAATGCTTCCATTTTTTGCGACGGAGACGGTTGCTCAGGTTGTGAATGCCGGAAGTGGCAAGATTAACAATGCCAAAAGCGGGACAATTCGTATCAAAGTGGGTACTTTTGTGCCGGGAACGCAGGATACGATTGGCGGTCGCGTAGTCTTTGAGTCGAAGCCTCAGCAGTCGCAGCAGTCAGTACCTAATATTGTATATAATCAGTTAGAAATAGCAAATAAGGCAACCAAGCTGCTCGGCTCGCTGAAAGACGCTACCGGCAGAACGAAAAATCTTGTGGTGCGTGATTCGCTTATTATCCGCGATACGGCAAATCTGACTACAAATTGGATCGGATTGGACGCAGAGGACGTAATCGCAAAAGGGCACATGAAAAATACGGCTCGATTTTCCGGTGATAAACGAATGATCGTAGGTAGTGAATCCGCTGCACAAGACATGCTCGGAAATGGCTCGTACTCCAACCTCGTAATCGATAATCCATACGGCGTGAATATCAAAGATGCCGGCTTTACGGTAGAGGATACTCTGATCCTGCAACGCGGACAAGTCCGCAATACTGCAGAAAACAATTTTAAAATGGCAGACAGTTCGAAGATTATTCGCTATGCCGCAAGTTCGGTAGATTATGCTCTCGAATTCGACAAAACTGTCGATGTTCGCTATACGGGCGACGGCTCGATTCTGACCGGCGGCGAAATCCCGGATTCGGCAAATGTTTTGCAGGAATTAATCGTAGAAAATACCGGCGGAGTAGTGATGACTAAAGATATTCAGGTAAATAAACGCTTCTATCTGAATACGCGCTTTTGTACGGAATTCGATTCTATCCGCAAATACGTTCTGACCTATACTCCGGCTCTTAATCCCGAATTCGGCGAACATCCGCTTGTCGAAGTCGAGGGAACTTTCCGCAGGACGGGCTTGCTGTATGACTCTACTTCAATGCTTTTCAACAATAAATACACCTGGGCTTTATTCCGCAATTCAATCGACAGCAGCAAAATAACTGCGATGAATTTCAGAATAAAACCGAGAGAGTTTTTCCGATTTATCCCCGACGCAAGTAACCGGAAAGTCAAGAGAACTTTCGAGATTTGGGCAGAAAATGCAAACCGATACGACTCCGTGAAATTAGTTTCCGCAGTTGACGTCGGCTATGCTTGGCGTAATGATCACTATCGCGACACTTTAGACGAAACGCGGGGACTTACGCCCGCTTCGCTGAAACTCATTCGCCGAAACGACGACATCAGTTCTTGGCAGGAAATTGCAAGTTCGAGCGTTCCGGAACTTTCGGCGGACAGCAATTGGTATTACGCACACGCGACAAATGTCGATCTTCTCGGCAGATTCGTGGTCGGAATTTCAGAGGGCGACGTCTATTTGCAAGCTCGCGTATACTTGGAGGGAGCATATTTTGCGGATTCAATAATGTCGAACGACCTCTATACATACAACCTCTTGCAGGTAACACCGCGCGACGAATATCCGTATAATCTCGATCCGAACCGCCTGAATGTGAAATCGAAATTGGCGACAATGGATTCGGTAGTCGATTGGGTGGTAATCGAATTCCGCAGCGAGACTCGCGGCAACTTCTATTATACCGCGCTTTTGATGAAAGACGGAACCATACTCTCGCCGGATGGTAGCACGCAAATGAATTTATCTAAAGCACAGATTGACTCGGGCGACTATTATATCGGCATTTTGCACCGCAATCACTTGCCGATCTATACGCAGGAAAAATTCAGAATGACAACCGAAAACAATGGTCAGCTGGCAGATTTTACCAAGAGTGAAAACGTCTATGGTAAAGACGGTGCCTTGAAACTTATCGATATGACCGGCGGTTTCCTGCTCTATGGAATGGTTGCCGGCGACGTGAATGGCGACAATATAATCGACGAAACCGACTACCGCCTGACGTGGGAAAATCGCGATCTCCAGTATAGATGGAGTCGCTACGACATCAATATGAGCGGATATGTAAATACAAAAGATATTAATTTCCCGTGGAATAACCTCGAGCGTACGGCGAAGGTGCCATTGCCTTAATGAAAAATATATTTAAACATATTGACAAACTGCCGTTTTTCGGTCTTCTGATTGTTGCAATGCTGATGATCGGAAGTCCGGATGCAAGTGCTCAAAAAAAAGAAGCTACCGAGCGCGATACCACCGCTTCGCTGATAATCGAGGGGGCACACTTGGAGAGTGCGGACGAACTGATTTTTCGCTTGCGTCTGTTGCGCCACTCCGATCAATGGAGTGCATACGCAAACGGGACTTATCAGCTGGTTTTCGCCGATCAAGACATAAATGTGAACTTGGACTCAATGAACATTGAGTTCACAGGAGTGTCAGATTTGCATATATATACTCCGGTAGGCAACGAAATGCCGGTTGACGGCTATGAAATAATGACCGGAATAAATCCGAATCATCGAATTTCAATCATGGTAGTTGGACCGGAGGCATACGAGGACGCGAAATATGTCCCGAGAAACGATACCGGAATTGTAATCGGCGAATTCCGCCTGAAGGGCAAAAACGGCTTTCTAATGCCGGATCGTCTGCGGTGGCTCGAGCCGTATAGTTTCTTCCAGGCTTGTGCGTATAAACTTGCGGAGGATAGCATTGTTCCGCCGGGCATCGTGTGGTATGAAAAAGACGATAACGTCGAACTAATGGATTCGCTGAATCATTTCGTGTTTTTCAAGGATAACAGCAGTAATGACGAAGAAAAGTTTATTTTGGATTTCTTCCGCGTGGAATACGAGGGGCAAAAAATTGTCGACATAACTTGGAAGACTTCGAGCGAACCGTTCAATGCGGGATTTACTCTTTTGCGCGGAATGCGTTTTGATCCACTTCAGTTAAAGGAAGATATTGATTATAAAGATACGATTGTATCGTATCCGCCCAATATTGATTTCAAAGGTACGGGAGCCGTCGGCAAGGGCGGACTGTATTATTGGCGCGACAGCGTGGATTATCGCGGAGTAGACTATTGCTATAAATTGAATTATCGAAAAGTTAAGCGCGACGAGGAAGCGGATATTTACTTGGCGTCGGAATGCCTGGCGGTCCCGAATGCGGTAATTTATGCGGCGAATGCTACTCCG
This sequence comes from Candidatus Kapaibacterium sp., assembly GCA_028691175.1. GTDB lineage: Bacteria > Bacteroidota > Ignavibacteria > Kapaibacteriales > UBA2268 > CALLXS01. The sequence goes on from JAQUZU010000035.1 coordinate 3,160, forward strand.
AATCCGTTCGCGGAAAAGACCGAAATCCGTTTTTGGCTGGAAGATGACTGTATGGTCGATGCCTTTGTTCGCGATTTGACCGGCAGAGAAATCGAGCGGCTATGTACTAATACGCACTATAAGTATAACATGAAGCAGGCGCCGCATGTCTTCGAGTTCCGTGCCGCCGATCTCGCGGCTAACGGCTTGTATGAAGTAGTGATTCTGGCAGAGCCTATTAATGATACTAGCGTAACCAAGTCGTCCGCCGTTATGAAAATTCAGCTGCTGCGATAATATATTTGGTTGTTTGAAAATTATTGATTATTTTACAGTCTTATTTGTAAGAATATGTTTATATATTCCGGAAATAAGACTTTTTCATTGGGTTATACAAAATATTTTATAACATGAACTTTATTAAAGTTGTTAAATACAGCATTGTGATATTGGTGATGTCACTTGCGAATTTGTATTCGCAGGCACCGAGCGGTGCATTTACAACTTATGAGATACAGGAAAATCTTGATACGGTAAAGGTGCATCGTCAGTTGTCGCCGTGGTGGTTCGGGGTTACCGGCGGAGCAACTCTCGGGATGAGTTTCAACTCGCTGAAAATTCCGGATATTATCCCGGAGAATGGCGATGTAATTCCGACGAAAATAATTGATTTCAATACCGGTTATGGTTCGGGCTATTTTCTCGGGCTTTATGGCGAATATTTGCCGATTGATGAAATGTGGGGCGTTACTTTGCGCATCAATTTCTTGGATTATCGCAATACCGAATCCGAATCCGACGAAATGCACGATAATTATGCAATCGATTCGATTTGCACATATAAAAATACGAATAAATTTAACTATTTGAATATTGCACCGTCAGTGCGTTATAACCTGACAATACCTAACCTCTTCCTGTTTGTCGGTGCAGATCTTGAATTTAATCTCTCGCACGAGATTTTGAAACGAAAGAAATATAAAAATTCCGCGGACATAAACCACGATAAAATTGTGAAGATGGATCCGAACGGATTTCGTGCAGCAGTGCATTTCGGCGTTGGCTACGATATTTTTGCTGCAGACATTAACAATGCCGTCCGTGCGTATATTGCACCATTTGCGTCACTTCATATCGGAACAAAGGAAATTTCTGCTTATGAATCTTCACGTATTCCGTTTATGCTGAAAATGGGCGCGAATGTAAAATTCAATATCGACGAAAAGCATTTCGACACAATTCCGGTTAATCGCGAACATCTCGAGGCACCGCAATATATTGCATCATATCGCAAAGAAACCGGCGTGAATTTCCCCGGGGTAACAAAACTTCAGCCGGGAATTTCCGGAATGCTCAGAGAGGTGCCGGAAGAGGAAATAATTGATGCCGAACTGACAGGTAAATCGGAGAAGGAAGAAATCAAAGCCGAACAAACCGAGCGTGTAACCAAGAGTGCGGACGAACCGAAGAAAAGGAACATCACGATTAATCCGGGCGCGACGAAAATATTTTACTATCCGACCTCGGAAAGTTCGACCATTACAAAAGTTAATAAAGAGTATCTTGACGCACTTGCCGAGTATCTGCAGAAAAATCCGCGAGCAACGTTGCGAATAACCGGACACTCGGACAACGCCGGCTCTACGGTTCAGAACCAGGAACGTTCTGAAAAACGTGCGACAGCGGTTGTGCAATATATGATGAAAAAAGGTATTGCGAGACGCAGATTGCTCGATAGAGGTCGAGGCGCTCTTGAACCGGTTGCAGATAACACGACGGCAACCGGGCGTTCAAAGAATAGAAGAGTTGAAATTCAAATTGTACGATAGCTTGAAAAGGGGAAACAATGGGAAAACTTATTTGTATTGTAGAAGATAATGTGCCGATTAGAAAATTGTTCTGCACTTTACTGAACAAAGCGGGATTTGAAACAATAGATTTCGGCGACGGAACTTCCGCAATTAATTGGATTAATACCGGAAAACCGGATTTAATGATTATCGATATCCTTTTGCCGGACATGAACGGTACGGATATTATGAAACATGCTCGAACGCTTCCGCACGGAAATTCGTTCCCGATTATATCTTCTACAGGATTTGCGCAGGCAAGCGATCGCGATAAATATCTTGGACTTGGTTTTGATTTTTATATCTCCAAGCCGATCAATTCGACGACATTTGTTCAGGAAATAAAACAGATTATGGATGATTTTGCCGCGTCAAAAAAATAAAAGGAGAATTAAATGAGGGAAAAAAATACTAATTCGCCGGATAATCTGGAGGCCATACTTCAGCAAGCGGCAAATAAAAGGCATGGAAGCAATTTGAAAAATACGTATCCGGCATATATCGTGCTGGTCGTATTTGTTATTTTTAGTTTTCTTATACGGAGTTTCTTTAAAGAGAAAGTTGAGACAGATAATCGAATTGCATTCGATAAAGCGGTCAATTCCGTTACGATGCGAATTGATAACAAATATCGTTCAAATTTGCAGGTTTTGACCTCAATTCAAGGATTGTATGATGCTTATGTAGATGTTGTCCGGGATTATTTTAAATTATATTCCAG
>JAQUZU010000035.1:5809-17975 GCA_028691175.1 Candidatus Kapaibacterium sp.
GCAATTTTACTGACGCTTGCGTTCTTTGGTTTCGTATATTCGGTTACGACAAGTCGTGCTCGTGCGGTAGATTTAGCCGAGAGAATGACACGGTCGCAACGTCGTATTGTAGATTCATCTAAAGATATTATTTCGATAATCGATTTAGATGGCAACTGGAAATCTTTGAATCCGGCTGCGAAGGCGATTTTCGGAATTGAACCGGATAAACTGCTCGGAAAGTCGATCACGGAACTTTTTGCTAATGGTGCTGATCTGGCCGATCTTCATAAAACGATAGAAAATGTTGTGGGCGAAGAAACCGTCCGCAACGACTACGAAATGAAAACAAAGACCGGCGAAATTAAGTGGTTAAACTGGAACTTTACTATTTCGAAACGTGATCAGTTGATTTATGCAATCGGTCGCGATGTAACGCTCGAGAAACTCGCCGCAGAAGAGGCAATTCTCCGAAGCAAACAAATGAAACTTGCCGAACAATTTACACGCGAGGCGAGTGAATTTAAGTCGCTGTTTATGACGAAATTGAGTCATCAGATGCGTAACTCTCTGACCGGTATTATCGGTTATTTGCAGTTGCTCGGTATGAAAATTTACGATACCGAAGAAGAAGAGCAGTCATTTATTTCGTTTGCTGAAGAATCTGCAGAGGAACTTTTCACGTTTGTATCCGATATGATCGATGTAGCTAAGACGGAAGATGAGAAGACTGATATTAAAATTATCAAATTGAACGGCTTGCTGAAAGATTCTGTCAAAGAATACACGGAATCGCAGGGCAAAAATCTTGCTGTCAGCATGATGGACGAGGGCGAGAGCGATCCGAAAATTGTCAGCGATGAAACAATTGCAAAGAGAGCACTTCGAAAAATCTATGAAGCCGTTACTCCGGGTATCGACAATGTGGAAATCCAGGTTGCCGCAACTGAAAATCCGTACGAAGGCGCTACCGAAATTCAGATGCTTACAATTGCAAATCCGTTAGTTGCGGAATTGATTGAAATATATAAAGCAAATGCCAACAATATTATTAAAGTATTAAATCAGGACAAGGAAGACGTTATGCTGAATCTGGCTCTGGCGTCGTCTATCGTCAGAATGATGAATGGCACGATGAGCGTCGAGACACTTGGTCCGAACGAAGGAAATATTGTACAAATAACTTTGCCGCTTGGTAAAAAAACAGTATAACTATATGAAAATCAACAAATTAGCGGTTTGAGAAATATCAGACCGCTAATTTTTTACTCGGAGATAAAGATGCAGGAAAATTTGTTTGAAATGCCGCGCGCGGACGAAACTGCCGGTCGCAGAATTAAGGAACTTGTAGAGTTAATCAACAAGTATGACAACTTATATTACAACATGGCGGAATCGCCCATTAGCGACCGTGAATATGATCGTTTGTTTGACGAATTGAAGGCACTCGAAGCCGCAAATCCGGAATTAAAATTGCCCGATTCGCCTACGCAGCGTGTCGGCGCAACTCCGCTTAAGGAATTTCGCCAGGTTGCCCATGTCAAACCGATGCTGTCACTTGCGAATACATACTCCGAAGAGGAAATTGCCGATTTTAATCGGCGTATCGAAAACGAACTCGATGGAAATGAAAATATCCAATATTGCTGTGAATTGAAATATGACGGCGTTTCGATGAGTCTGCATTATCGTAACCGCGTGTTAGAATTAGCAGTTACGCGTGGCAATGGAACTCTGGGCGACGATGTTACGCAGAATGTCCGAACGCTGACCTGCCTGCCGCTTCGGGCAAATGAGATTGAAATTGCCGGGCGAAAGATAGAAAACTTCGAAGTTCGTGGCGAAATATATATGGATAATGCCGACTTTCTCGCGATAAATCAAAAGCGTGAAGAGGAGGGCGAGAAAACTTTTGCAAATCCGCGAAATCTGACTGCCGGCTCGCTTAAACTGCTGGATTCGTCGATTGTAGCAAAACGTCCGCTCAAAATGGTCTGCTATTATCTTGATGTTGAAGGGGTGGCGATTGACTCGCAATTCGAGAAAATTCAAATACTTAGATCGCTTGGGTTTCCGACCGGCAGCCGTCTGCGGATATGCAGAAATCTGGCGGAAATTCGCGAATTTATCGAAGAGCAGAAACGCGATCGAAATGCCCTGCCGTTTAATATTGATGGTGTGGTTATTAAGTTAGACTCTGCGCGTTTGCAAGAAATTGTCGGCTATGTCGCACGTTCGCCGAAATGGGCTGTTGCGTTTAAATATGAGGCGGAAACAGCACAAACACTACTCAAATCAATTACGCTGCAAGTCGGCAGGACGGGCGTGGTTACGCCGGTTGCCGAACTCGAACCGGTTTTTGTTGCCGGCTCAACTATTAGTCGTGCTACGCTCCATAATTATGATTATCTGCTTGAAAAAGACGTTCGTCCCGGCGATATCGTGATAGTCGAAAAGGGCGGCGACGTTATTCCGAAAGTCAGCGGCGTAGTTATGCCGGAGAATGGCGAACGCGTGTCGCCTGAGCCGTTTAAATTTCCGGAGTTTTGCTCGTGCGAGAAGCATTCGCTACTTGTTCGTCCGGAGGGAGAAGTAAATTTCTATTGTAATAATCCGGAATGTCCGTGGCAGTTGCGACGGAGAATTGAACATTTCGCGAGCAGGAATGCGATGAACATCGATGGATTAGGCGAGAAAATTGTAGAAAATTTTGTCAAACTCGGCTGGCTGAAATCAATTGCCGATATTTATTCGCTCAAAGACAAGAAAAGCGAAATCACAAAACTCGAAAAATGGGGCGTCCGCAGCACGGATAACCTCTTGAAAGCAATTGAAGACAGCAAAAAACTTCCGCTCCACCGAATTTTATACGGTATCGGAATTCGTTTTATTGGCGAAGGGGCGGCGAAAATCTTGGCGAAAAATTTCAGCAGAATAGAAGAATTGCAAAAAGCCGATCGCGATAAGTTGCTGTCGATAAATGAAATTGGCGAGAAAATGGCGGATGCGGTGCTGGAATTTTTCAGCAATCCGATTGAGATTGAAATTTTAGAACGCCTGAAAGTTGCGGGCTGTAATTTCGAAAGCGAAACGTTCTCGCAAATTGTTGAAGACTCGGCTTTTTCCGGAAAAACGGTCGTTCTGACCGGAGAACTAAGCACGATGACGCGAAATCAAGCGAAGGAAATGCTTGAAAAATTCGGCGCGAAAGTCGCTTCGTCTGTCTCTAAAAAGACGGATTTTGTGGTTGCCGGCGAAAATGCAGGCAGTAAATTAGCAAAAGCAACCGAATTAGGCGTGAAAATCCTCTCTGAAGAGGATTTCCTTGCCATGCAGTAATTATCGACAATAAATAACGCAAATTTGTTGCTTGTTTTTGATTTCCCAATTTTGTTTATATACTTTTCCGTTGCCGATTATTCGGGCTTTATAGCCGTTATTATGCAGAATATTCAGAGCACGCCGCACGGTGAGTCCAAGCAGATTTGGTTTTATTGTGGCGGCGAACTGCGGATTTGCATAGCGAAGCGAGTCCGAGGCAATCGTTGTTCCGAGATATACCGGCGTATTTTTGAATGCCCAAGAGCCCGGAGCCGGATCCTGGCGAATTACAACTTCCTTTTTCTTTGGATTGAGATATGTACCCGGTGCGAGACCGTAAATTTTCAGCAGACGGTGAGCATCCTGCATGCTCATGCCCTTTAAATTCGGGACAACTACGCTGTCCGCATGAACAAACGGGCGACTGCCTGCGAGCAAAACATTCGGCGACATCGAAACCCAACGCTGTGCGATATTTCTGAAAATCGGTGCCGCCACCGAGCCGCCGTAATAGTTGTTTTGTGGGCGGTCTAAGATTACGACCATCGCGATTTTCGGATTATTTGCCGGGAAAAATCCCGCAAATGACGCTGTATACTTTTTGTTTTTATATGAGCCGTCGACTAACTGTTGAGCCGTTCCGGTCTTGCCGGCAATCGACAAACCGAGCAGTTTTGCGTTTATGCCGGTACCTTCATTTACCACGTTTGCGAGCAATTCGGTGGTGATTTTCGCTGTCTCTTCAGAGACTACGCGACGCAGCATTTGTGGTTTGTTTGCAAGAATAGTCCGGCCATTCGGCGAAAAAACATTCTTTACGATGTACGGCTTATAGAGAATGCCTTTGTTCGCAATTGCGGCGTATGCCATCGCCAATTGAAGCGGAGTAACCGCGATGCCGTAGCCGTAACCGGCAAAACGGCGGGCGGTTATGTCGAATTCGCGTGCATCTTTTAGTCTTCCGGTGGTTTCGCCGGGAAGTTCGATACCGGTTTTTATTCCAAAACCAAAGTTGCGAATATATTTAAAAAATTCTTTATCGGATAATTCGGAGGCAATTTCAGAAAGAACAATATTGCTCGATTTCGCGAAAGCCTCGCGGAAAGTAACTTCGCCGATTGCGTGATCATCAACGATTGTATAGTCCTGAAAATGTTTTTCGCCACCCAGACCGTTGACTATGTCGTTAGGGTGAATTTTGCCTTCTTCGATTGCTGCCGCCGCAGTAATCGTTTTGAAAGTGGAGCCCGGCTCGTATAAATCCGTAACCGAGTGATTGCGAAGCGGAACTGTCCGCAATGTGCTTAAGTCGTTCGGATCAAAGTTCGGATATGAAGCCATCGCTAAAATTTCGCCGGTCGCAGGATCTACTGCAACAACCGAACCGGCTTCTGCCATTGACGAAGTAACGCCCTGCTTGAGTTCGTATTCGACAATTCTTTGCAAATTCATATCTATGGTCAGTTGAATTGCGTTTCCGTGCTTCGGCTGGACTTGTGGGAGATTTGCCAGCGGACGCAAGCGCCCGCGTGAGTCGCGATTCATAATCGCATAGCCGTCTTTGCCACGCAAAACCGAATCAAGCGAAAGTTCAATTCCGGTCAAACCCTTATTATCGATGTTGGTGCAGCCGATTATCTGCGACGCAACATCTGCAAAAGTATAAATTCGTCCGGATTCCTCGCGCAGAATAATTCCAAGTATGTTTTTTAGTTTCTTGAATTTATGTGAACTTTCCGGCGAAAAACTTCGCGCAATCCACATGAAACGCGATTTCGATTTCATAATTTTCGAACGCAATTCTTTGGCGTCAATATTAATGCACTGACTTAAAAGCGTAACGGTTGAATCGACCGAATGAGTTTGCTTGAGCAAAGCCGGATCGATAGCAATAGAATATTTTTCACCACTTGTAACAATCAGCGAGCCGGAACGATCGTAAATATTTCCGCGGTGAGCCAAAAGCTCAACTCGCGATTTGTGTTGCCGGTTTGCCTGCTTCTGATATTTCGCACTGTCAATAACTTGAATTTTGAAAAGTGCTCCCAGAATTACCAGCATTCCGAGGGCAATCGTGCCGAGAACGACGTATAATTTCCAAATCTTCTTCTTAATCGGAATTGCTTCCGGCGTTTCATCGTTTGTATTTTCCGGAATATCCGGTTCGGGAGTATTATTTTTGTTCATATATTGCTCAAGTTATTGATTTACGAATTTCGGAACAGACTGCGGTACGATCATGCCGAATTTTTCGCGCGCAACGGCGGTAATTCTTTCGGGCGATTCGAGATGATTAATCTGCTTTATCAGCAGTTCATTGTGTTGAATAAGGTCGTTATAGCGCTCTTTCATCTCGCCATTTTCTTTTAGCGAAGTATTTACGGTAATGACGCTGCCTACGGACAGCACGCAGATAAGAGCACAGAGCGCCAAAAATCCAACTACAGCCCAGCGGTTAATTCCCAGCGAAAACGGCTTTTTCGGTTCCGAAACCGGCGGCGGAGGAGGTGTCGAACGCATTTTGTGCAGATCCGCTTGGTGAACCCGCTGCTGATTCTGCAGGTGCGATCGCCGGTATTCCTCGTTACCGATATTTTTCATGTATTTCATGCTCATTATGCTGTCCCCCTTATAGAACATTTTCGAAAACTACTATCCGCAAAAATACGAATTTTTACCGTTATTTTAAATAAGTTGTCAATAAAAAAAAGAAAATCAAGACTCGTTCGTCTATAGAATTGTAATAAAACAAAAATAATTATTGGTGAAATTGTGAAAATGAATATATCTTTTCGAAAATTGTCGAAATTCGCTGTCTGCGGATTGTTCGTATCTTTGTGTATTACAGGCATTTACGGCTGTTCGGCAATTAAGCAGATCGGCGATTCGATTGCAAGCCTGAAGCGTATTCAGTTTAAGTTGAACAATGTGTCGAACTTTTCTTTGAACGGAGTATCTCTGAGCGGAAAGTCTTCTATTTCGGATTTCTCTGTCGCTGATGGTCTGAAATTAGCGTCTTCGTTTAGTTCGAAAACTCTGCCGTTTAATTTTACGCTGAATGTTGCGGCGAAAAATCCGAATACGGGAACAACTTCCGGAACGAAATCCACTCTCGCAACTCTGACCGGATTGGACTGGAAACTGTATCTCGACGATGTCGAGACAATCAGCGGAGACATTAACAACAGTTTTGCGATTCCGGCAACGGGCGAGCAGACGATCATTCCTCTTACGATGAGCGTAGACGTGATGAAATTTATGCAAAACAAAAGTTATGAATCACTTGTAAATTTGGCTCTTGCTTTGGGCGGAAACTCCGGCAGCGCCGCTCGGGTAAAACTTGACGCTAAGCCGACTATTAAAACTGTACTCGGAAATATTTCGTATCCGAGCCGATTGACTATCGTGAATACGCAATTTACGAATTAATTTGCTAAGTTAAATAATAAGAAAGAATTAACGCGGAATTAGTTCCGCCACTCATGGAAGCATTATATCTAATACCGGTTTTGACCGGCGTAATCGGAATTGCATTGGCTTTTTTATCCGGCGTATATTATGGAATATCGCTAGGAGATTTCCGTGTGTCGGAAGGGCAGGCGTCCGGCGCGTTTAAAACACTGGAAGATGAGAGCAAGACCGTTCTTGATTCGAATAGTCCGTTCTTTATCGGCGAATGGTTTATGTATTTTGCAACTGCGGCTATGGCAACGTATTTTATGATTTCGTCTAGCGAGATAATTTATGAGCCGCTTTACATTTTGCCGGTTTTGTTTGTCTTACTTTTGGTTTTGCGAACGATATTTTATGCGTTTGGATCGAATTTTCGCGGCGAAAGAGCCGAGCGTTTTGTCGGGATTTTGCACTTTTTGCTGAAAGTTATTCATCCGGCAGAAAAGGTTATTTATGTATTAAATCGCAAGATTTCGAAATATGACGAAAATGACGATTCATTGCAGGAATTATCGGCGTTGGTCGATACGGTTTGCGAAACTGCGGACGAAGAAAAAGGCGATTCGATTGGCGAATATACGCTGCTAAAAAATGTAATAAAGTTCGGCGATGTGCTGGTTTCGGATATTATGACTCCGCGTACAGTGCTTTTTAGTTGTTCTGCGGATTTAACTGTCGGCGAGGCACTTAATACACCGGAAATACAAATGTATTCGCGTTGCCCGATTTATGATGGCGAGTCGCTCGATGATGGCGTGGTCGGATATGTGATGAGCAAGGATATTTTCCGTGCGGCACTTGAAGGAAAAAAGAATCATCGTTTGCGCGAATTTACTCGCAAATTGCATTTTGTACCGGAAAATTCCGGACTCGAAACCGTGTTGGATCTGCTCTTAAAGCAGAAACAGATTATTTTTCTTGTAGTCGATGAATATGGCGGAATTGAAGGGCTGATTTCGATGGAAGATGTGATTGAAACCATGCTTGGAGCCGAAATTGTCGATGAGGCAGACAAGGTTGCCGATTTGCGCGAGGTTGCAAAACAAAGACGCGATAAACGAATTGCCGAAATTATTTCACAAAATACAGAGGAATAAAAACATGACACCGATTTGCTTTGATGAATATTTGAAATTTCTCGCCGACGATGGCAATTATGTGGTAATAACAGATGAAAATGTTGCTGCACTTTATCCGCTTGGTCCCGCAAAAAAAATCGTGATAAAGCCGGGCGAGGAGCATAAAAACATGCAAACCGTGCTCGAAATTTATAATCAGCTACGCGATATGAATATTACGCGGAATTCGAAAATTTTTGCGGTGGGTGGCGGTGTTGTATGCGATATTGCAGGCTTTGTGGCGGCAACATATCTGCGCGGGCTGAATATTACAATGATGCCGACTACTTTGCTCTCGCAAGTAGATGCATCTATTGGCGGTAAAAACGGTGTTGATTTCGGTGGGTTGAAGAATATTATCGGCACTTTCCGCCAGCCGAAAGAGATTATTATAGACCCGAAATTCCTCCGCACGCTATCGCCGGAGCAAATGACTGACGGCTTGGCAGAGATTGTAAAAATAGCGTCGGTAACAGATGAGAGCCTTTTCGAAATACTTGAAGATGAGGATTTGAGTTCCTTAAATGGCGAATATTTATGGGGGGTTACTCAGATTATTGCGCTTGCGGCTGATGCAAAAACCAATATTGTACGCAAAGATGTGCTCGAAAACGGAATACGCAGGATTTTGAATTTCGGACATACAATCGGGCATGCAATCGAATTATCATGCGGAGTATCGCACGGTGTTGCAGTGGCAAACGGAATGTTGATCTCCACGAAAATTAACGAGCGTTTCTTTGAGGGAAGCAGAAAAGTTGGCGAACGGATCGAGCAATTATTGCGAAAAATCAATTGTCCGTTGGACTTGAAAATTTCAACCGAAGAATTTGCCGAAAAAATTAAAGGCGACAAGAAACGCGAAAGTTCGTTTATTCGCTTTGTTGTGGTTCCGAAAATCGGTTGCGCTGAAATCAAAAAAATCAATGTTGACAGATTGATCGAGATGATAGATGCTGTGTGTTAGTGTAAAATCCGACAATGTGGAGGAAATCTGCGACATAACTACGAAATATCCGTTTGTAGAAGTGCGCTTAGACGATTTCCGGTTTTCGTCGGTGGAATTGCAACGTGTTTTCTCGAAATGCACGTGTATTGCCACATGCAGAAACTCGATTATCAGCGATAAAGAAAAGGTTGATTTGCTGCTATCGGCGATGGACTTTGGGGCGAGTGTTGTCGATATTGAAATTGATTTTCCGCTTAAAGAGCGCTTACTTGAGCACGCCGCAAAGCGAAATGTAGAGGTGATAGCCTCGGTGCATTATTTGAACGGCGAACCGGAAACCGATGAAATCATTCGCATGGCGAAAATTGCTAAGTCTATGAATGCCAAGTATTTCAAGGTTGTGTGCAGGGTAAACTCACCGGAAAAGGCGGCGTCGGTATTATATATGTACATGGAGCCGAAATTGATTGAACTTTTTGACGGCAATATGATTGCGCTGCCGATGGGTAAAGATGTCGGCTATCAGAGGTTTATGGCGCTGAATATGGGCGCGCCGTTTATCTATACCGCGATAGATGAAGAGCACGCAACTGCAGAGGGGCAAACGACTTACGAAGTTGCTGAAAAGTGGCTGAAAGATAAAATTGAGCATGACCACGAGCATCACCATCATGATGAAGACGTTCGGTGTAGTCGGTAAGCCGATTTTGCACAGCCTAAGCCCGGAAATTTTCGCGCATTATGCCGGAATATCCGGTATAAACGCCGCGTATACGCGGATTCTTGCCGGCGATTTTGCCTCAGCAATGAAAATTTTTGATTATTCGGAGCTTACCGGAATAAATATTACCGCACCATTTAAAAAGGACGCAATCAAATTTTGCGATGAAATTTCATTGAATGCAGAAAAAATCGGTGCGATTAACCTGATAAAGCGGACAAAAGGGAAAAATTCAGGCTATAATACGGACATAATCGGAGTTGGGCGGACTCTTGCGGAAAATGGTGTAGCGACCGAAAATGCGAAAATTCTCGTTCTTGGCGCGGGCAATGCGGCGAAATCTGTGTTGCAATTTCTATCGACTGTTCGCTGTCGAGAGCTGATTTTGATGAATCGCCTGAGCGAGCATGCAATGGAAACTGCTCGAAAATTCAACGTGAATTTGGTTGATATTAGCAGATTTCCGGATTATATCGGCGATTGCGATTTGCTGATTTCTACTCTTCCCGGCGAATACTTAAAAATAATAAATGATTGGAAATGTCTGCCGTCGCTCGTGATTTTCGATGCAAACTATAAAAATTCGAAATTTAAGGATTTTGCAGAAGAGCGAGGCTTGAAATTTATCGACGGAAGGCAATGGCTGATTAATCAGGCACTTCCGAGCTTCGAAATATTTACCGGAACTGAAGTCTCTAATGACGGATTTTATCCGCATAAGCGTGAGCTGCCGGGCAATATTGCGTTGATTGGTTTTTCCGGTGCCGGAAAATCTACGATAGGAAAAATTATTGCCGAAAAAATTAACAAACCGTTTGTCGATATCGACAATAAAATTGAACAGCGCGAACAGCAAACGATTAATGAAATTTTTGCGACATATGGAGAAAAATATTTCCGACAAATTGAAAGCGAAGTATTGCAGGAAGTGATGACTTATTCGGGACAAGTTGTATCTTGTGGTGGCGGAATAATTGAGAGCGACATAAATCGCAATTTACTGAAAAAACACGCAGTTACGGCGTGGTTGGTGGCAGATGTTGCGGAATGTGTCCGCCGAATTGTGCAGAATGATCGCCCGATGTTGCCGGCTGAAAATCGCCTTTCGGCAGCAGAAAAACTATTCGACGAGCGGCGTGAAAAATATTTTGCTTCGGCAGATTTGGTAGTGGCAAATTTCGGAAACGAGCCGGAAATGATTGCCGAATTATTAGCGGCGGAGTTCGCATGAAATTCTTTCGCATAGTTGCTCCGACATCGAAAAGCATTCTTCAACGGGAAATTATTATTGCCCTCCTGAGCGAAGAACCGACTCGGATTGAATTTGATTCGCTCGCAAACGACACCGTCCAAGCACTCCGAATTGCCGAGCAAATCGGAGATTGCCGCGTTGAAATCGCGGAAAGTTATCGGGCATTGCTTGCCGAAGAATGCGTGGCACGAAATTTCTCCGCGGACAACCTTATATATATTAAGTCGTGTGCTGCCGGCTCCGGCGAAAAATCATCTGCCGTTATTGCGAAAAATTTTGAAAAACTTCGTGCAACTTGCGAGGTAAATTGCGACGAATCCGGACTTCTTCTGCACCTTGTGGCGGGATATTTTGCGGCAAATCTGCATGGCGAAACTGTGAAAATCGCTGGCGAGGGAACATTGAATTCACGGCGTGTGAGCGATTTAATTCGCGTACTCGAAGCAATCGGACTAAAAGTTAATCATGCAGGCGAGTTTCTTCCGCTCGAAATTTCCGGAGAAATTACATGCACGAAAACCGAATTTTCCGGGCTGACCGGCTCGCAGGCGATATCCGGATTGATGATTGCACTTGCAGAGTGCGGAGGCGAAATTATTGCATACAATTTGAAAAGCCGAAATTACGCATTAATGACAGCCGAAGTACTGAAATGCCGTGGATATAAATTCAATTTGATTCAGGCCGGGACAGATCTTTCTATGCGAATTTTCGCAGGTAGGGCAGGCTCGAAATGCGATTTTGCAGATTGTGGCGACGCGAGCGGAGCGAGTTTCTGGTTTGTGCTTGGAGTATGCCGCGGCGGAATTGAAATTGCGAATCTCGACCCGCAGAGTTTGCAGCCGGACCTGGCGATCGTCGAAATCATCCGCAAATGCGGTGCTGAAGTGAAATTTGAAAACGGGGTTTTCCGCATAAAAAAGCCGGCGAACGTCTTGGTAGCGTTTGACCATGACGCGACAAATTCGCCGGATCTGATCCCGAATCTTGTAGTGCTGGCGTCGCAGTGCAGCGGTAAATCGACAATCCGCGGGGCTGTGCGCCTTCGAAATAAGGAATCAGACCGCCGCGCGGCGATTCTTGACGAACTCGCAAAAGTCGGCATTAGGGTTGCTCTGCGTGATGACGATACTTTTGAGATAATCGGCGGAGTGCAGACTTCGGCGGAGGAAGCGTGCGTCAGTTCGCATTCGGATCACAGGATTATCATGGCACTCTGTTTGGCGGGACTGCTCGCCGGACGTTCGCTGCAATTTGATTCAACCGTCGCTGTCGGCAAGTCGTATCCGGAATTTTTCTATTGGCTGATGAAATACGAATAAAAAGTGCATTTGCGGAGAATAGCGGTATTATTTACCGCAAATATTGCGTTG
>JAQUZU010000167.1 GCA_028691175.1 Candidatus Kapaibacterium sp.
AATGTCTTGCATGGATATTATAGCTATTCCGGCCTAACTTTTGACTTTCTGACAGCCACAGACCCGAGTTGGGCATGGGCAGCCGGCGCGATGGTTTCCGATATTTATGACCTTGCAATCTGGCTGCAAACTCTTGTAAAAGGAAGTCCGAAATTAATGATTTCCGACAGTCTCCAGCAAATGCGCTTCGAGGGGCCGCTCGACGAATTCGGCAACATATACGGCTGCGGACTCGGAAATTACGGAAATAACCTCTGGGGACACGGCGGAAAACTTCCCGGCTATGAATCTATCGCCGTTACAGACCGCACGAAAGATCGCACGTTCGTAATATTTTTTAATACGATGAACGACACACGCCCGAAAGATTTATTGAAGCGAATTCTCGAGATTATCGACGAAAAGGCCGCCTGATTTTCGCGTGAAAACATAAAGAAAGCCGCACTCTCAATCACGGGAATGCGGCTTTTTCTATTTATGTATGTAATGTCGTTTTATTATTTCAACATTGTCATTTCTTTCGGAGCAAGCATGTTTTCCGGTTTGAGTGCTTCGTCTAATTCAGCTTTTGTCAAGAATTTCTCTTTCAAAACGAGGTCATAAACGCTGGCACCGGTTTCGAGTGCAGTTTTAGCCAGATATGCTGATTTTTCATAGCCCAAGATCGGGTTAAGAGCAGTAACGATACCGATACTGTTATTAACCATTTCGCGGCAACGATCTTCGTTTGCAGTGATACCGTCAATACACAAAGTTCTGAGAGTATTCAAGCCGTTAGAAAGCAAATCAACTGATTGGAACAAGCATTCTACGATAACCGGTTCCATAACGTTCAATTCTAACTGACCGGCTTCTGCAGCCATAGTAACAGCCAAGTCATTGCCGATTACTTTAAAGCATGCTTGGTTCATAACTTCCGGAATTACAGGATTTACTTTGCCCGGCATGATTGAAGAGCCCGGCTGCATTTTCGGCAAGTTGATTTCCAAAAGGCCACATCTCGGTCCTGAACCCATTAATCTTAAATCGTTGCAAGTTTTCGATACTTTGATTGCAATTCTCTTGAGCATAGAAGAGAAAGTAACGAATTCGCTTGTATCCGGAGTTGCTTCAATTAAATTGTCTGCAAGTTTGCAGTCCAATTTTGTAATGTCGCACAAATGTTTTACGGCGAGATCGCTAAAACGCGGATCTGCGTTGATGCCTGTACCGATTGCAGTACCGCCGAGGTTGGTTACGAGCAATTCTTTTGCGTTTTCTTTGAGTTTGCAGAGTTCAATTTCGAGAGTCTTTGCATATACTTCAAATTCCTGTCCGAGAGTCATCGGAACAGCGTCCTGCAACTGAGTACGGCCCATTTTGATTACATTTTTGAATTCTTCAGCCTTGTTACGGAATGCTTTGATGATCAATTCCAATGCTTTAACGAGTTTGTCGCTGTGATAGTACAAGCCGAGTTTCATTGCGCAAGGATAAGCATCGTTAGTTGATTGAGCCAAATTTACGTGATCGTTCGGGTGGCAGAATTTATATTCGCCTTTTTTGTGTCCCATCAATTCAAGAGCGCGGTTTGCAATTACTTCATTTGCATTCATGTTTGTAGAAGTACCTGCTCCACCTTGGAACATATCTGTAGGGAACTGATCGTCGAATTTGCCGGCTGCAACTTCGTTGCAAGCAGTTTCCATTGCTTTAATTTGTTCGTCTGTTAAAAGTTTGAGATCATAGTTTGCCTTTGCACAAGCAAGTTTAATTTCCGCCAAACCTCTGATAATTGTCGGATAATTTTTCATAGTTACGCCGCTAATGTGGAAATTTTCCATTGCGCGCAAAGTTTGAACACCATAATATGCTGTATTCGGAATGTCTCTATTGCCAATAAAATCGTGTTCCTGACGGAACTCTTCTGTGTTTTGCATTTTTAACACCTATGATTATTTATTCATAAAATCTATTAATTTTCGATTATTAGACTAAAGACGAATGCAATAATAATATATTGCATCAATCTGATATATATTATTTTTCTACAGTAATTTAAACTCTACTCGACGATTTTTCGCACGGTTTTCGTCTGAATTATTTGGCACAATCGGTCTAGACTTACCATATCCTTTTATCGAAATCCGCTTTTTTTCGACTCCCTGCATAATCAAATAATCAGCCACCGACTTCGCACGTGATTTCGAGAGGCGTAGATTCAGGGCATTCGAACCTACGTCGTCCGTGTGTCCGGATACTTCCAAATTATATTCGGTATTATTCAGCATAAATTTCGCTAAGCGATCGAGCTCGGGAAACGACTCGCTCAAAAGTTCGTGCTCATTTGTTGCAAAGAAAATATTTTGTATGGTAATTGTTGCACCTTTTTTTACCGGCACGAGGAACAAATCGCGATATACTTCTTGATAGTAAGTAATATTTTTCAAATCGAGATTTTCGCTGACCGACAAATAGCCGTCTGCTTCCGCAAGAAAACCATACATTTTGCCGGCAGGAAGTGCGATCCGGTACTCGCCGGTTTGCGGATTTGCAGTTGCCTTGCCTGCATTTTCGTTTTTACCGAGTAATTCATATATAATATTTGCGGCAACGGGCGAATTATCTTTTGCATTCAGCACGCGTCCGGAGACCAGAACCACAATTTTCGGCTTGAGGATTTCCGGCAATTTTATGCGGAAAACATCTTCATTTCCATACGAATTGTTATTCGAGACATAATACGCATAATCGCCGGATGCAGGCAGAGTAAAATATGCGTCCCACCCCGGTGTATTAAATTTCGGACCGAGATTTTGCGGCTCGCTCCAGTTTGTCCATGTATCGTCCAAGCGACGCGAAATATAAAAATCTGCGCTGCCATAGCCGGGTCTTCCGTCGGTCGAGAAATACAGTGTCGTCATATCCGAAGCAAGATACGGTGCTACGTCCGCCGCTCCGGTATTAATTGTTTTTCCGAGGTTAAGCGGTTCGCTCCACGTGCTGTCATTTTGCAAAAACATCACATAAATATCGGATTTGCCATAGCTGTCGGCACGTTCGCACGAAGTGAGCATTACTTTTTGATTAGCAGCAAGACAATACGTAACATCTTTTCCGGTTACCTCATTGTTCAGATTCAGCGGTGCCGGCATAGTCCAGCCGTCGCCCTCGCGGTGAGTAATCGAAATTCCTTTCGCCATTGTTCCGTCCGGCTTGTAAATATTTCCGAGCAACATGGTATTGCCATCCGGCAAGAGCGAAATAGCATAGTTGTGCATTTGATTATTGATCGGGAAACCAATATTTTCCGCCTTGCTGAAATTGCCGTGTTCGTCCAAGTGCGACACCCAGACATCTTGGCGTTTATCGTCGCCGATATTTTCGGGGTGATTCTCGCGAGTAAAATATAGCGTTTTCCCGTCCTGCGAAATCAGCGGGTTAATCTCGTGGTACGGGCTGTTTACTCCGGTACCGAGATTTTCCGGTATAGACTTAACGCTCATGTCGGTAGCGTTATTGATTTGAATATCGATTAATTTCTTCTCGTCCGATATTCCTATTGCATCAATCTGCATACCTTTATAGGCAAGCTCCGCTTTCACTTTCAGCAATAATTTCATTACGCGAAAGTTGGTTTTCTCGAAAGTTGCATGAAAAATATTTCCGTTAGAATTGAGTTTCGGATCACGATTTTCGAATGCAATATACTGATTATCAAGCGAATCGAGCAAAATAATGCTCATGATTGTACCTGAAAAGAAATTTTCGTTTATCGCCACTTGCGAGGCAAAAATCGGATTTGCAAACGAGACAAG
>JAQUZU010000036.1:0-1265 GCA_028691175.1 Candidatus Kapaibacterium sp.
GACACGCTTGCCTTCGGGGGATTGCGGGTCGAGCCCGCAATGACGCCCACGTTTGCAATGACGCCGTTGCTCCCTTGTCTATATACGCCGTTGCCTAAAGAACATCCGCGCGGAGGCAATTTACGTCATTCATAATCATGAAGAATTTGACTTTTTCTTTTATGGCGAAGGAATCGATGATGCCGCCGAAGTGCCGGTAGAGGATTTCCGCGTTTCGCGGGTCGCGGGCACATTGCAGGAAGATTTGCTTGGTGACGGCATTCATAACCGCTGTGTTGTAGCGCTTGGCGGTGTAGTCGTTGATTCCGAGGAGCATGTCGAACTCGCTTTGCAGTCTCGGAATCCGTTTTTCCAAGTCCATTTCGCATTGACGCGCAGACCAAGACCCGGCGTGCATGTAGGTATAGACGCAGGTTTTTTTTGCGAGGTAGCGGATTTTCCCGTTGATGGCAGCCCAGATTTGCAGTGGGTAGTCTCCGATGGCGCATTCAGCGCAGAACTTGGGGTAATTTGCGAGCAGGGCTTGGCGGTATAGGATCGAGCAGGTGTAAATATAAATTCCGCCCTCCTCTATTACCGCGTGCGTGGGCATGTCGGCGTCGCAGGAGAATCTCGACCACTCGAAGTCCTGCCCCTCTATTTTCACGATTGCGTCGGTACAGCACATTGTGTAGTCCGGGTGTTTTTCCATGAAGCCTACCTGCCGTTGCAGTTTCAGGGGGTCTGTCCAGTAGTCGTCGCCTTCGCACATTGCGACGTATTTTCCGCGAGTATGGGCGTCCATTATTCGCCTCAGGCTGCCATCGTGCTTGGAATATTGGTTTTCGGTCTCGAATATCGGCTTGATTATATCGGGATATTTCGCGGCATAAGCCCTTATTATGTCGGCGGTTTTATCCGTTGAAGCGTCGTCGTGAACGATTGCCTCGAAGCGGAAGTTGGTCTTCTGCCTGACGAACCCCTCCAAAGTGTGTGCGATGTATGGCTCGTGATTGTATGCGGTGCATTTGATTGATACTAATGGCAGTTCGCTTGCGGACATCTCGTTTTCCCTTTTTTGCGATTATTTTAAATGTGCATTTATGACGATTAGGGACGGGGATTATTGCGCCCACGTTCCTTTCCTCAGGGGGATTGCGGGTCAAGCCCGCAATGACGCCCACGTTCGTGGGTTTTTAGGTCGAGGTGCTTCGCGACCTCTCCCACAGTCGCAATGACGCCGTTCCTTTCCTCAGGGGATTGCGGGTCAAGCCCGCAATGACGCC
>JAQUZU010000036.1:1365-6096 GCA_028691175.1 Candidatus Kapaibacterium sp.
GGGGATTGCGGGTCAAGCCCGCAATGACGCCGTTTACCAAAGTGTGACAGCTGTGACAGCGGATTTCATATTCTGTCGGGGCAGTATGATTTTTGCTGTCACAGCTGTCACACCCGACTTTTCAAGATAAAGAGCGGGCGGTTCAGGAACTCGCCGAGAGAATCGTCGCGCGCGATGTTCGAGTCATTCAAATCATTATACACAATGCCGCCAGGAACCCTCTCGGCAATGCCTGTGCGGAGGACTTCCCAGCAGGGCTCGACGCCTGCGGCGATATAGTCGATCATTTCCTGCTTGGTGCCGCGCTCGAAGAGGCAACTGTTGCGGTCGCCTTTCCAATTGAACCCCATTTGAAAAACGCAGTACGTCGCAATTTGCGAGACGGAATTCAGCCGACGGAGAATTTGCTCTTTTATGCGGGACGGGTCGTCGAGCGAGCCGAAATCGTCGCCCAGATGGTGCAGAACGTTCAGCAGAAGCACTATGTCGCACGCGTCCGCGGCCGAATAATCGCAGAAATCGAAATACGCGTTCCGAACGTCTATGACGTCATCTTTCCGAAGGTGGCGGGCGGCCGTCCGCACAAAGTCCGCGTGAGCCGTGTTTCCCTCGATATACGTAACTTTTCGGGCGCCTGCGTCGGCGGCCTCAAACGTAAAATAGCCCGTATTTCCTCCGATATCCATAACGCTTTTGCCTTTTATCGCCAGAGAATTCAGGATATAGGCCAGTCGTTCCGGCTCGTGTCTCGAGTGCGTGGCGAGCGCGGCGGCGTCAATAATCGGTTTCAGGCATGTGGGCAAGGCCTGATAGTTCGAGTGCTTGCTCGTTTTTTGATACAGTTCTATCAAATGCGTGGTTGTGTTCATAATTTCCTGTTCATAAATTGCGAGAGTATCTTTGCGGCGATAAATATCGTATTGAGTCATCTCGTCGGGGCATATCGGGCAGTGATACACCGGGTTTTGGCCTGCATTTCGGGTTTGGGCGATGCCGCCATACCAAAAATATTTCTTCGTGGCGAGCGTCGAAACGTGCGGTTTCATCGGCAGGAAGCCATGATCGAAAAGGAGATAATCGAAAAGATTTATTCCGTTATCTACAAACAACTGCGACGGCCCCCAGAAGCGCGGATTTGCCTCTATCATTACAAAATTGCCGTCCTTGTCCTCTATCACCTCGACCATTACCAAGCCGGTGAAGCCCAGGTCGCGAAACATTTCCTCGTACGGACGCGATGCCGCGGATAAATGAATGGCCGCGGGTTCGGCAGCAATAATGGATTTGCCTCCGGGTTGCTGCGCGAGATTCTTTTGGGAAAAACTCACCACCTCGCCCGATTTCGCGAAATAATAGAGCAAATAAAAACTCTGACCCGCGACAAACTCCTGAAAATAGAAGTCGTGCGCCGGGTACTCGCCTGCAAAGCGTTCCTTTTCTGCCTCCGTTAGGATTAATTCGGGCGAATATGCCCTTCCGGTCGCGTTAAAATAGCGGACAGGTTTTGCCACAAACGGAACGGTTGCCGCCGATAAAGACGGAAATTCCGCGGGAACGCAGATATTTCGCTCGCGGCAAAGGCGCGAAAAAAGGGCTTTATCCGAAATCAACTCATAAAGAGATTTGCCGACCAAAGGGATTTCCACCGACAGAGACTCGAAATATTGCCTGTTATCAAGCAGAAAGCGGTTAAGCGCTTCGGTAGAGGGAGCGACCCAGTAACGCTCGGCGGGGACGGCCGCCCGCGCTCGCTCGAGGCACGCCGACAAGTCCGCCAAGTCCAACTCCTTCCGGGTGCGTACCGCCACGACTGCATGCGCGTAAGTGCTTTTAAATATAGGGTCTTCCGCGTTCGAGGCAATTATTGCGTATGGGAGATTATGAACACACACAGTGCGCAGAAAGGCAATAACGGCTCTCTGATTGTACCCTGAAAATATGATTATCGTTTTTTCATTCATAGACAGCCTTACTTTTGAATCGAATTCAGAACTCTTGCTATATCGTCGTCGCTGAGGGCATGGTGCAGGGGCAGGCAAATCACCTCGTTTGCCATCTTTTGGGCGTTCGGGAGGTTCATCGCATGCGCAGATTCAAGTCCGCGATATGTCGAAAATTCGCTTATCAGCGGGTAGAAATAGCGGCGTCCGAAGACGTTTTCCGACTTCATTCGGGCATATAAATCGTCGCGGCTCATGCCGTATTTTTCCGCATCGACAAAAATCGGGAAATAGCCGTAATTGCAGCGCACATCGGGCTTTTCGGCAAAACAGGTAATCCCCTCGATATTTATCAGCGCTTCGCGGTATTTGGTCGCCACGCGGCGTCGCGCCTCGATTGTCTCGTCGATCTGCCTGAGATTCAGCAGGCCGTATGCAGCGCGCATTTCGTCCATTTTACTGTTTATGCCCGGGCCGACGACGGTTGTCTCGTTTGCAAAGCCGAAGTTTTTCAGATAATCTATGTGGCGTTTGGTTTTTTCGTCGCGCATTATCATCGCTCCGCCCTCAATTGTGTTAAACACTTTGGTCGCGTGGAAGCTCAGTGTACTTAAATCGCCTTCATTTAAAATGCTCTCCGAGCGCACTTTTACGCCGAACGCATGCGCAGCGTCGTAGATAACTTTCAGGCCGTAGCAGTCCGCGATGTCCTGGATTTTCCGCGTATCGCAGGGGTTTCCATAGACGTGCACGGGCATGATTGCCGTGGTTTTCGGGGTGATTGCCGCCTCGATTTTCCCCGGGTCGAGATTGCCGTCCGCGGGGTCGATATCGACGAAAACGGGCTTAATTCCGTTCCACCGGAGCGCGTGCGTGGTAGCCACAAAACTATACGGGGTAGTGATAACCTCGCCCGATATTCGCAGCGCCTGCAGAGCGGTGATGAGCGGCAGAGTACCGTTCGTAAACAGGCTGAGATACCGCACGCCGAGATATTCGGCGAGAGCGTCTTCGAGTCGCTTATGGTATGAGCCGTTATTCGTGATGCGCCCGCTCGCCCAGATATTTTTGAGTTCGGCAGTGAAGTCATCGAGATTCGGCAGTGCCGGCGACGTAACCGTAATTATTTTTTTATCCATTTATATTTGACGTTCAGGGTCGGGGAATATTTTAGAAGAACCCCGCCATTTAGTCCAATGACGGGGTTCTTTTTTTCTCCTATGTGTTTTTCCGTTTTTATATATAACGGTCAGGGTTGTTAAATATTGTACCCACGTCCGTTACCTTCGGGGGATTGCGAGCCATTCCCGCAATGACGACCACGTCCGTTACCTTCGGAAGATTGCGAGCCATGCCCGCAATTACGACCACGTCCGTTACCTTCGGCGGATTGCGAGCCATTCCCGCAATTACGACCACGTCCGTTACCTTCGGAAGATTGCGAGCCATGCCCGCAACAACGACCACGTCCGCAATTATGCTGTTCTTCGTTGTTCATTATGTTTCTCCATTATTTAAATTAACAATCTGTTGTTTGAATAACGATCCGTGTTTAAAAATATTGTAAAAAAAATACGTTCCCTTGGGGGATTGCGGGTCAAGCCCGCAATGACGCGTTCCCTTTGGGGATTGGGGGTCGAGCCCGCAATGACGCCTTCCCTCGGGGGATTGCGAGCCATTCCCGCAATGACGGGGACTCTGGGTGTGACAGCTGTGACAGCAAAAAACATACTGCCCCGACAGAATATGAAATCCGCTGTCACAGCTGTCACACCGGAATTAATCTACAGCAAATCCGCGCACCATGATGCCGTTTTCGTGCCGACGTATGGATTTCACCGGAACAATTGCGCCCAGAATCTGCGCTATCCGCATTGGAGTCAATAACTTACGCTGAGCCTCCTGCATTCCGTCGGACGCGTTCGCGATACGCTCCTTCACCTCCGCACTCTTTATGAAACGCCCGTTCTTCAGCTCGTGGGCTATGCGGTTAAATTCCTCCTCCAGCTCAGTTGAGTAAAAACATAAGTCTTTGACTTTTCGGGAGTTAAGTACGTCCTTTGCAGGCATTGCAAATCCGCCAACCATAAAATAGCCCACACAGTTCAGCATAAAATTATCGAATTTATTCCACTCTTCCTCGCTCCAATCCTCGAAAAATATCGCTCCAAAGCGGTCTTTCGGGGTAAATCTGTCGTTATAAAAGTCGCTGAAAGGCACTTCGTAGCGCCGCGCCCGCTCGCTCGCGCCGCCTGTGGTCATCACGCCGTTCATCGTCAGCACAAATTTCGGGCTGTCCTCGCGCGGAATTCTGAAGGAATTCTGCCCCTTTCGCTCGACCTGCATTCCCTCCGTAAGTATCGAAAACAGTGGCTCCAGCGAGAAATTCTGCTTGCAGTCATCAACCGCAAACACCCTTGCGCCGAGGCGCATCTGCGAGAACGCAAACTTATCCTTGCGCGGCTCCCACGCCTTCCCGTTGACCTTCACCGTCGGCACGAATTTCGACACCGCCTCCACCAGCAATCCCTTTCCGGTTCTGCCGTTCGCCTCGCCGCCCTCGCCGCTCTCGGCGTCGCATAGAATCATCGCTTTTGTCTCGGTCGGATCCTGATATTTCTGCAATAAATAGCCGATTGCACAGAGTTTCATTCTGAACATATCGTAATTAATTTTTCGCTCATTCAGCGCATTTTGTGTTTTTTCATTGTAATTCATAATTATTCCCTTTCTAAATATTTTACAATCATATAAATGAATTATTTGTTTTATCACGCACGTGGGCGCCGTT
>JAQUZU010000036.1:6196-7587 GCA_028691175.1 Candidatus Kapaibacterium sp.
TTCTCGTCTATAACCGAGAAATTTCTATCGATAATCTCTTCCTTAAAAAATAAATATTGTGTTTTATCATAAGGACTTACGTCGATAGTCCAACCGCTTGGCGTCTGATTTTCGGGAGATTTCCCTGCATTCGGAGGCGCGGAGACCCTAACCAGGCAATTCCTGAACGGAAAATAGCACCGCGACCGCGTATCGCGCAGCGGCGGGCGATCCAGCGACCTAATCATCGAGAGGCGGTTCGCCTCCAAAACGCTCCCGACCGCATTTACCAACACCGCGTAAACCTCCGACCAAGTGTGGCTACTATCCGCCATATCCATACCTGCGCGCCCCTCGAAGAGAATGCTCCGCAGGTTATTCGCAAGCATAGTCGAGGAATACGGCTCGATTATATGCCCCACAACCCGCACCAAACTATACGATTCGCCCTCAGTGCGATATTGGCGAAAACCCTTATATTCCAACCAGTTAACAAACTCACTCAGCGCTACGACGAGTTTCCCGCTCTTATTCTCCAGCCAGAAAACGGGCTCTTTTTCTCCAAGTGTGACAGCCGTGACAGCGGATTTCATATTCTCCCGGGGCAGTATGATTTTGGCTGTCACAGCTGTCACACCCTCGGTAGATTCTTGGTCAAGCCCGCAATGACGGGGTTCTTCGAGTTCTCCGGAGGCATACATTGCCATTAGGTCTGCCATTTCGTCAGACTTCGCCTTTCGAGCGGAAGTCTGTCCGATTTCTTTCATTTTCTCCAATACTTCTTTATAAAGCGGGTTATTTTTCTGCTCATTAGCATACGGCAAAGTTTCTTCGTTCATATCGTTCCCTTTCGTGTGTGTTATCAAAAAATGTACACAAAATTACGGCTCGATGGTGCCTGCGGCAAATAAACCGTCCGAAATCTTTCCAAATACCGTCCGAAAAGTTTCCGTATTTTCATAAACGTGGGCGTCATTGCGGGCTTGACCCGCAATCCCCAAAGGGAACGCGTCATTGCGGGCTCGACCCGCAATCCCCCGAGGAAAGGAGATGCATCGCATGAATAAGCACGGTTTCGTCTACTTTATGTGTAATCCCCATAACAACGTTCTTTATGTTGGGGTAACAAAAGACTTGGTGCGGCGAGTAGCCGAACACAAAGCAAAAATAAATATAGGCTTCACATACAAATACGATTGCGATAAATTGGTTTATTTTGAAAAATTTGACTTGGTGGTAGATGCTATAGCCCGCGAAAAGCAAATCAAGAACTGGAAGAGAGAATGGAAAAACGAACTGGTTGATAAAGAAAACCCCGATTGGAAAGACTTGTCCGAATTAATCGGAGTAAATGAAGAGTGGATAAGGGCGGTTATAGAGTATCATCATGGGGATTGCGGGTCAAGCCCGCA
>JAQUZU010000036.1:7687-17935 GCA_028691175.1 Candidatus Kapaibacterium sp.
AGCCCGCAATGACGGGGTTGCCTTTTGGGGCTTTATCTCACAATATTCCAGTTTGAATATCCGCCGATTTGCCTTCCGCCGCACAGGTTTTGCTCTATCCATGATATAATGCGGTATTTGGAGGTTTCGTGCTTCATTGGCGGGCGATTGGTCGGTACATACCCTTTTTCATAATGCAAACTATCGCTCCAAAATAGTTTTTTCACCATTTCCCGCATAACCGCAGGGTGAGTTTCCGAGAATTTCGGCAGAGCATAGAGGCACCCGTAATCGAAGTAATCCGCGCGGTTCGAATAAATCTCCTCCACACGGTTTGCCCCCTTGTGAATGGTATCGAGCGCCTTCGATTTCCGTTGCATCAAATGTGGCGGACGCACCCAGCCATAATGGTATATGTACGCATCGAGTTTTACGACGTTCAACTTCTCGCTTCCCTCTTTTTTTCGATAGCTGAAGCCGTCGAAATTCGGGATTTTGCGGAAAGTCTGAGCACTCTGAAACGAATGAATATCCGGATTATTTCGCACAATTCTAATCTCATACGGATACCATGCGTGCGAGTTCATGTAGTGATCATAGTCGCCAAAGAAATGTTTATAATGGAACAAAAAGCCGTCAACCCGCTTATCATTCAAGTACTTAGCGCAATTCTTCACAATCGTGTCGTGATACTTTTCGTGTATCAGTTCGTCCGCCTGAAGGTGTATCAGCCAGTCGCCCGTGCAGGCATTTTTAGCGATATCGGTCTGATGCGCGTTCTCCATTCCGTTCGGCCACTTGGTTATGTCCCATACAGTATGAATTATTTTAATTTTATCGCTACCGATACTTTCAATCAGTTCTTGGGTGTTATCGTCAGCATCGCAATCCCCGAGAGCGACCACAAATTCATCGACAATCGGCAGAATGGAAAGAATTACCTCCCGAATCGGATAGTATAATTTTCCTGCATTCTTCACCATTGTGAAGCCGGATATTCTCATATTTTCCCTCTTTGGAACCCGTTATTTATGTTTCTTTTTAATAATTTCCTCCTCTACGGGAATCGGATAGTCGCCGGTGAAGCACGCGGTGCAATATTCAATGCCGTCATCGCTCGGAACCGCCTCGAGCAGCTTCTCCGGGCTGAGATAATGCAACGAATCCACGCCGATAGCCTTCCCGATTTCCTCCTCGGTGTCGTAGTGGTTGGCGATTAACTCCTCGCGGCTCGGGAAATCCATACCGTAAAAGCACGGATATTTGATGCGTGGCGAGGAAATTCTGCAGTGCAGTTCCTTCGGATTTGCGGAGCGAATCAGATTAATCAGCGACTTCGAAGTAGTGCCGCGCACGATGGAATCATCAACCAAAACAAGGTTGCGATTCTCTATAACTCCCTTTACTGTATTGAACTTAACCTTCACCTTGAACTCGCGGTTATCCTGCCCCGGCGCGATAAAAGTTCTGCCTACATAGTGGCTGCGCACCAGTCCGATTTCGAATACGGTCGGATTAACATCATTGTTTGTGCGTGCAAAACCCAGCGTGCATGTGTTCGCGCTGTCCGGCACGGGAATAGCGCAATATTTCTCTCCGCACGGGTGCTTCAGCGGAGACTCTTCGCCCAGGAGTTTGCCCATTTTGCGGCGCACTTTATCGACGTTATGCCCGAAAATCTTGCTGTCGGGACGCGAAAAATACACATACTCGAAAATGCACTGCTTTGCCTTCGGCGTTTCGTCCAATATGTTCTGCGAGTGAATTATGCCCGTTTTTATCGTCTCGTCGTTGATAATCACCATCTCGTTATGGTTTATCGAGCGAATATATTCCGCGCCGACTATGTCGAACGCACAGGTTTCCGAAGCAATAAAATACGCGTAAGTGCCGTCTTTATTCAGCTTGCGACCGATACTCAACGGACGAACCCCGTGCGGATCGCGCGCGGCGATCAAGCCATCTTCAGTCAAAATCACCAGCGAATACGAGCCGACAGTTTGGCGAAGTGCTTCGCGAATTTGCTCATATTGAGTCGGTTTCTTGCTGTGAGCAATCAGGTGCATGAAAATCTCGGAATCCGTCGTCGTCTGGAAAATAGCTCCATGCTCGCGCAATTTATCGCGTAAGGTATTGGTATTAGTCAAGTTACCGTTATGCGCAAGGGCAATTATGCCACTATGATATAGGATATTGAAAGGCTGTATGTTCGTAGCACTCGAGGAACCCGTCGTCGAATACCTGTTATGCGCAATCGCACACGTCCCCTTAAGTTTTTCAAAAACGTCATGGTCGGAGAACACATCGAGAACCAGCCCCAATCCCTTGTGATAGGCATAGCGATTCTTCTTTCTCTCCTCGTCATAATAGAACGTGGTAATTCCTGCGGCTTCCTGCCCGCGATGCTGCAAAGCATGAAGCGCATAATACGACATCAGGGCTGCATGCGGGTGATTATACACCCCAACAACCCCACAATTACATAAAGGCTTATCAATTTCTTCGGTAATTTTTTCCACAACCCGCTTCTCCCGGCGATTTCTTGCACAAACGTAAATTCAAAATTACGAAAAAACTTTCTATCATTTTAATGTTTTTTTGAGTTTTTTTATCGCGGCAAGCCTAAAAACTACGTCAGTAGAACAGAATTTTTTTCGGATTTATCCCGATAGTAAGTTTAGAAATCAGGTTTCCGCCCGTTTTGAACTCATAAATCAGCAAATCGCCGAGCATCATATAATTTTTCGCATTCCCTACGAATAAACGGTTATCCGGCGAGACCGCCGCAGAATACCAATGTTCGCTCGGCGCCGGGTTCGAAATAATCTTCACCGGCGTCATCTCCTTCGCATACAGATCTATAATGTATGCCCCGCTATCATTCACGAAAATCAGCGTATCGCCTGTTTGCGTCAGGTTCATCGCGCGCCCCGAGAGCCGCAGACGGCGAAGTTCCTTCAGAGTTTTGGCGTCATACTCCACGATTCCGCCAAGCGAATCCTCCAGACTCGGCAGGTTATAATACATTGCATAGACCCGATTGCTTCGCGGATTAGCCTTTATCTCGATCACGTTTGCTCCGCAGTCGAGTTCCCGCAGCACTTCGGCGGAGGCCGCATTTATCACGGAGACAGTTCCGGCTTTCGGCCGGTCAGCCAGGAAATCTCCATATCCCGAATTCGCCACAAAGACATAATTTCCGCAGCAATCAATCCCTTCCGGTGCCGGTCCCACAGCGATATTTATCCGCAATTTCTCCATCGTGGTCGGATTAAACGCCCGAACAGAATGCGTCCGCAGGCACGTTACATACGCGAGATTTTCATTTACGACTACAATATTCCGCGGGTCGCTCTCGGGTTCGATGCAGAGTTGCCCGACAATCTGCCCGGATTTCAGCTCGATTTTTTCAATCATCGCCGGAGTAGTCGTAACTACATACAGGTAATCTCCGTAAATTGTCGCGCCGTTCGCCAAATCGCCGAGCTTGAGCCCGCCGTTCATTATCCCGTAAATATCATTTACGACTGCATTGCTGTCGCCGACATAGCGTCCCATCGAGGAATTATCGTAATGCCACAGCCCTTCGCAAATTATATACGCACAGTTCTCGCCGGAAATCGGTTTGTCCGCAATCGGCGCTTCAGGATCCTCTACGCATCCTGCTAAAATCAATAGCAATATTGCAAAGTATTTTTTCATACTATTTCATAAATTTTACTGTTTGGTCGCCATATTTCACGAAATAAACTCCGCTACGCAACTGCAATTCGGGCAGTCCGGAGGCTTCACCGCAGAAAATCCTGCTTCCGGTAATATCATACACAGCGACTTTTCCGAAATAATTCCGGGCAATTTCATCTAACGAATTTATGCAGACAATATTTTCGCGCACCGAACTGACGGCCTCGCGGAAATTCACTCCGACAACCGCATCAAGATCGAATCCGGACAGCACGGCATTATAATAAGGATGTTCTTTGTTGTTTTTCAACATCTCGGTAATATCGGTGATTTTAATGTATTTAATTGCGCTAAGCCCGAGTTTTGCAAGGTCAAAGCCGTCTCCGCCACGCTTGCGAATATCGGTCGAGTCCTCTGCTTTCAACGTCGGACTGACCCCGGCGCATCCCTCTAAAGTCATCTCGTCATACGGAAATTCCACCCAGTTCTCGCCGTCCGAACTAACGGCAACTTTCGCCGGCTCTGCAAATAATCCGCCAACCATCTGCATGTATATCACATTTTCATAGATATAGAAATCGTCGCCCTCGCCATCCGTAATTTCGTGATTTTTGAATCCGACCACAATCTCGCCGCCCATTCCGAGGGAAAGCATATCTTCCGGCATCGAAGCCGGAACAAGCGAGTCCGCATTTGCCCACGGCAACCCGAAAATATTTTGCGGATAGTAGGTTTCGCTCTGCCCCGCGTTTTGCCCCGTCCCCGGCGTAAATCTGTAAACGGTATCGATCGCAATATAATCAATTGCATAAATTTGGCTTGCACACAAGAAGCACACAAGAGCGAGTAAGATTTTTTTCATAATGGTTTCCTTTAATTATTCACGCTTAAAGTCAGCCGAAAAGTTCTTCCCGGCATCGGATAATTCGAAATCACGCAATATTGCTCATCGAAAATATTTTTGCAGTCTAATTTGATTTTCGCTTTCATATTCGAAACATCAAACGTATACGCCACCCCTGCACCAACCAGGCAATATCTCGGCAACACCGAGCCATACGAATTGTCCGGCATCGAAAAGCGGTGCGACGCATATTCGCACTCCACCCGTATCAAAAACTGCGAAATATACCGGTCAAGCCCGAAATTCAAAATCTCTCGCGGCGTATATACTATATATTTATCGTAGTTAAGCGATTTATCACTTTTATCTTTCGCCCACTGAAGCGTATAAGATAAATTAAAAACAAGGTCTTCGGAGAATAAATTTCCCGTCGCAGAGATTTCTGTTCCTATCGTCTCCGCACGCCCGAGATTTTGCGCCGACCACGAAATCGTATTCTTCGGCACGCTGATAATCCGGTTCTTCGTATCGATATAGAACCCAGAAACCTCGACTTTCATCATTCCAAACAGCCTCTTCGAAACCGCAACGGTCAGCGACTGCGACTTTTCGGGCTTCAGATTTGCCGTCCCGTAATTGTAATAGTATAGTTCATTGAAGCTCGGCATTCGGAAATTCTGCGAAACACGGACTTTCATCTCGCTTTGCCAAGCGTCATTCGCAAGCAGCAGACCGAGTCCGGAGGAAATCTCCGGCGAATTGTCCGAGAAAACATCTAAACGTAACGAGGGCGAGGCACTGTAACGCCAATTTTCCGACAGTCTCCAACGGTGTTCAAGCAGCGTATTCAGCGAAAAGTTTGCACGCTTCACGTATCTTCCGACTGATTTATCGAGCATGTCGCCGGTGAGTTCGGCGAAATTGTATTCCGAGTTCAGCCGGAAAGTGAAATTGCTCAGTGCAAAGGAATAATTCGCCATTCCGCGCAATTCCTTGTTTATGAACATAGAATTACCCATTGATGAAAAAGCATTCGGAGAGTCGTCCGTGTAGTGCTGCTGGGAGAACTTTGCCACACCGGTGAATTTCAGGACACCGGCTCTGCCGAGTTCCTGCGTCAGGGAGAGGATATTCAATACATTCGATTCGTCAAGGCTTGCGTAAAGCGATTCTACTCTGTTCTGCACGACCGCTCCGGGAACGCCCCGCGAGCACGTGCTCATAATCGACTTGAAGTTAATCTTCAGGTTGTCGGTCGGATTTCCTCCGAGGACTAAATTCAAAGCGATGTTTTCAAACTCGGCATTTACGCGATTAAGGGTTACGTCCTTGCCGTTTTGGTTAAATTCAAATTCATAATTGCCCTTCGACTTCAGATATTCACCTCCGAGGTGCGCATAGACGCCTTTATAAGTCGTTGAATACTCGGCATTTACGTTGTATTCGTCATAACTCGCGGCAGTAATTCCGGCAGCAAATTTATCTTCTTCGGTATAATTTTCGGTAATGAAATTCACCACGCCGCCGATTGCATTCGCCCCGTAAGTATCGGACGAACCTCCGCGGATCACCTCCATCGAATTCACGAACGAAGCCGGGAAAAGCGATAAATCATACATTGCATTCTGTGCGGAATTTATTGCCACGCCGTCAATCATAATGAGATTTTGCGCCGGATCGGTTCCGCGCATGGAGACGGATTTCAGCCCGCCCGCTCCGCCGTAATTCTTTACAAACACACCCGGCGACTTCGAAAGAATTTCATCGACACTGATTGCCCCGATATTCTTGAGTTGCATTTTGTTCATAAAATACGAGGAGGAAAACTTCGAGATTGGCGAAATCTGCACGCGGTCTGCATTGACTTCCACCTCTGCCATGCGATACACTTTAGCGGACGTTTCCGTCGTGTCTGCCGCCTTAACACCTAAACAAGTAAAAAAAAATGCAAAAGCAACCCTCAGGGCTTTTTCCAATATGTCTATGGCGAACGGCTGCTTTTGCAATGTAATCATAATTTTTTATAATTCAGTTACTTTATAATAACTTTTGAAGAAAATTTCTTGTCGCCGGTGGAAACGTTAATCATATAACTGCCTGCAGCCATATTGTAGTCTGCAGCGTTAAATTTAATTTTACCGTCGAAAATCGATGTATTAATGCTTGCAACTCTTCTGCCATCAGTAGAAAGCACTTCTACATTTGCGTTCTGACCTTCTTCAGCGTAGAGGTTAAGCGTTACTTCATTTACTGCCGGGCAAGGATAAGCAGAAACGACTGTCGGACGCACTTCATTTACGCCGCTTTGAGCAGTTGTTCCGTATCTGATAATTTTGTTTTCCGGAGCATAGTAAGCATCATTTATCAAAGAAATATAAGTCGGTTCTTCGTTATAACCTTTTCTAACTACAGTTTCGGTTTTGCCGGCCTCAGCATAATATTCCCATTTTCCGGAATCTTCGATCAAGTCTTCTACATACCCCAAATACAGATTGCCCGCAAAAGCAGTTGTCATGATATGGTGTTTTCCGGTAGTCCGGTCAAGTGCGACGCTTGATTCGCGCGGGCCGTCATATCCCATAGTCGGGAATGCTATTTCGTGGGTAATTTCGCGAGTTGCGAGGTCGATCATTACGATTTTATGGTTGCCGTTATTTGTAACATACATAATGTCGTCGCAAATTGTCATGTGATTACATGTGCTTCCGGAACCAAGTTCGAGCGTACTCATCAATGTAGCAGTTTCACCCGAAACATCAAAGAACATAATATTGCCGTCTGCTTCATTCATAACAGCAAGAGAGCCGCTATTGTACGGCAAAGATTGACGAGTGTAAAAACCGGTTGCAATAGTTTCAAGCAAAGTACTTGTAGCCAGATCATATTTCTTGACAAAACCCGGTTCGCCCCAATTTCCACCGCATACATAAGCGATTTTCGCGTCGTTTTCTACATAGCAAGTCATGCTGTTTGCTTCAACCGGCATTTCGAAAGTTTTTTCGAGAGTTTCGTAGTTATATGCTACAAGGTTAGAACCTTCGAGCAAGTATAAATTTTTATTTGTAGTATCGATTGTAGCACGGAATGTGTACTTCACAGATTGGAACGGGAATTCCAAGATTTTAGTTGGCTCTTTTTTCGCAACAGTTGCATCGAACGGATACGGAACATTGATGCGCCAGAGAGACGGAACTTCTTCACCTTCGCCCTGCATACCGTCCCAGTCGGAGTCGTTTCCGGTACATACCACATAAATATCCTGCGAATTATCGTGGATATTTCCATAGAAAATGCCTGCCGGCTGGTTTCCTACATTAAATATATCGCGGGTTACAGGTTCAATCGGAGTTGCGGCAAAGAGATTGCCTGCGGAAAATGCGGCTATAAAGCCGGAAATAGTTAAAAACTTTTTCATGAATCGAAATTCCTTCTATAATTTTCTTAAACTAAAAATTGCTTTCTAATTTCGAATGCAGAAGAAATTCGGTCAGCATACACGCCACCACACCAAATATCGGCATGGGGAAATGCAGCAAAATTTCCTCATTGCATTCGTTTGTGCGCGAATGTTTTTTCACTCAGAACTGTTTTTATAAATCCTGTAATGCCAATGAGTTAGCAATAGGCTGATATTCTGACTCCGGAGTCATCCTTTGTGTTTCGCCTTCCCGCTTAGAGCAGTGGCTGCAATTTCTTGCTTGAAGCACATCGTCGTCCGATACAGCGGCGCTACCGTGCAGGCATCTCACCTGCTTCCCAATTATCTGTCTTTTTTCTAGCGACAGACCTATTGCTGATTCAAAGAACCAATTATGACACACAAAATTAAGCAAATAATACAAAGTGACCAAAGTTTTTTGAAAATATTTTGCAATACTAAAATATATTTTTCTTTATTCCGACATTTTTCATATTTTTGCATAAACTGAATAAAAATAATATGTAATCATTTTATATAGAGGTACCAATGAAAAAACTTATCAGGTACATTCTATCAGTCATTGTACTTATGTCCGCCGCCGGAAGCAGCGGGCATGCAATTCCGCTGGAGGACTACACCGTGCGAGAATATACGCAGACGTATGTCCAACCACCAATCGGAACCGATGTCGGCAGCTCTTATGGTGAGGATTATATTTCGGATCCGATTGAAATCGGATTTACATTCAATTTCGACGACCAAGAGTATACGAAATTTCGCTTCTCGGAAAACGGATTTATAGAACTTGGGCGTGCAGACCAAACGAACTTCGGCACACAATATCTGACGAAATATATAGAGAGCAGCACACCCGGTGCACCGTTAATTGCTCCGTTTCAGTTCGATGCACGAGTTCTCACCCGAAAGGGATATATTCTCGAGGGAACAGCACCTAATCGCACCCTTACCTGCTATTGGATCGGATTCGATTATTGGTACCCGCCGAGCACTTCTCCAAATGTTCAAGCAGAAATTTATCTTAAATTATACGAAGGCAGTGCCGGCAAATTTGAGTTTGTATATGGACCAAACTGCACAGAAATACAAACACTTCCCGGAACCTTGCCTCATTATGCTATAATCGGTGTATCGCATTGCTTAACAGACAGTCCGAGAAGATACATTAATATTTTACCGGATTTAACTGCTTCAACCTACTACTACTCAAACAATACCAACCGATTGGTTAATGAAACAACACGTGCCGCACTTGTTCCGGGCAAAACATACGTTTTCAACGATGGAATTCAGGAAACCGGTCCGGTAATTTCATATATTACTCCCGATATCGGTACTCCGGGCATGAGCACCTATATGGAAATCATCGGCCCGACCGGTGCTTTCGGTAATTTTATCGGCAACAACGACAGCTATCATACTTCCCCATATCAAGAACCTACACTTTCTGAATACAGTATTGAATTTCTAGATCCGGCGGATACGAATAAAATATCTTTCGGTCCGCTTACGACATCGTGGGATGGCAGAATGATTGCCACACATGTTTTTGTCAACCCCAATTTGCCGACGCCAAACTCCATGCACTGGAATCAACTCACAAGTGCAAATATCGTGCAGTTCAGAGTCAAAACAACACAAGGCGTTAGCGCATGGCAGAAGTTCTATATCATAAAGCCATATAATTTCAACGACTTATCGAATAATACAACGGATCTTGTTTTCGGACAGGGCAACCTCGGTATTCGCTCGCCACGCGGCTGTATGATAGTAGATTCTCTTCGGCTGGCTTTGGCGACCTACACGGTTTCGACCGCAGATTGCGATCCGGAAACTCCGGGCAATCAGGGCTATCTTCCGTTTATACTGCTCTCGAAAGGCAACATCACAGGTCAGCATTTTTATAACGGTTCGACCGATAACTTCACAACTATTGACGTCAGTGCTGTCGGTGCAAACGGCGGTCCGGGCGGCGGCGGTGGCGGTGGTCATTTCTGCGATGCAAACTATATCGGCAGTTATTCCAGAGGTAGCAACGGTGGCGACGGATTCGTCAGTGGCGGACGTGGCGGGTTAAACAATAGTTCAATCCCTGGAATTGATAATGCCTGGAAATCACTTGGTGCAAGTACCGGCGAAAACGGTAAAAGCATGAACGGAATTAATCCTCCTGTCGACGCTTGGTTCGAGTGCTCAGGCGGTGGAACGGGACATCCTTTCGGCACATCCGGCAAAGGCTCATACGTACAGGATCCGACCGAACTAAATAACGCAGGCGGCTACGGCGGCGGAAGCGGCCATA
>JAQUZU010000168.1 GCA_028691175.1 Candidatus Kapaibacterium sp.
CGGTGAAAATGCTGCGTGATGAAAAGCAGGAAATAGACCCCGATAAAAATGGAGTTATCAGACTATTTAAGAAACTGTGTCCGGTTACTCAGGACGTTGAAAGCGGGCATTTTATCGTCAAAAAGGATGGTAAGAAATACGCTACTACGCTGTTGGTCTGCCTGCTGATGATTGAGACTTCGGACGTGATTTTTGCTG
Source organism: Candidatus Kapaibacterium sp. (assembly GCA_028691175.1). Classification (GTDB taxonomy): domain Bacteria; phylum Bacteroidota; class Ignavibacteria; order Kapaibacteriales; family UBA2268; genus CALLXS01. Next base: position 199 of record JAQUZU010000168.1, read on the forward strand.
TGGATTCCATTCCTGCAATTTTCGGTATATCACATGATGTATTCATTATTTATTCGTCAAACATCATGGCAATATTGGGATTACGTGCTCTATATTTCGCTCTCTCGGCGGTGATGAAATATTTCCGCTTCCTGAATTACGGACTTGCTGTGATTTTGTCGTTTGTAGGTGTAAAGATGATGCTTGCGACTGCGGATATCTATCATATTGAGGTAGTTACTTCGCTAATCGTTATTTTCTCTACAATGGCGGTTTCAATACTTCTATCGGTATTTATTAAACCGAAAGAAGAAGTAAAATAGAAATTAAGTATTTCATTATGCAGGAAAAATATAAAATCAGCCTTAAGCGGGGCGAAATAGTCAAAGGACGAATAATTGAGCCTCCCGATGAAAACAATATCGCGGTTATTAGCCTGCCGAATTGTACTATGACTGCGGAAGTGCTCGGAGAACTGCACGCAGGCGAGGAAGTAATGTTTCTCGTAGAATCTGTTACTCCGGGGATTGTCCTCAGCATATATCGCGGAGGGCTTGGGCATACAGTCGTAGTATAAGAAATATTGGAAAAATATTTTTATATATAAAATTACCTTTGGGGCGGATAATTTCCGCCCTTTTTTATAGTTATTTTATAATATCGAAAAATCTTTTGTCAAGTAAACGTTGTAATTACTTAAAAAATAAGATGATTATATATGCCGAACCCGTGTGTGTAAGTGTAATAGAAAACATTTTTACCGGTTATCCGTCTTAATGTAAACAATTGTAGAATATTGATGTGAAGCGATTTAGCATGAATAAAGCATATAGAACGGTAATCGCACTTTTGGTGCTGTTTGTTGTTTCCGGGAGTACTGTTTTCGCACAATGGAACTTGATGAATCAGGCGGCAGACAGTGTTACAAGGGTTGGAATCGACAAAATTTATAATATGAAATTCGACGAGGCGGAGAAAATCGCGAAGCAACTCTGCAAGACATATCCCGAGCATCCTGTCGGAAATTTCCTTGAAAGCACCAGCTATTGGTGGCGGATTTTGATTTATGCGGATAGCCGAAAGTACGATAATAAATTCCTCTCGGTTATCGACGACATCATCGAGCAATGCGACGACAAACTCAAAGATACGCCCTCGGACATTGTTTACCTCTTCTTTAAGGGGGCGGCACTTGGGTATCGCGGACGCTATTACTCGCAGCGCGAAAGTTGGGTAAAAGCCGCACTCGACGGTCACACGGCGTACCGCACTCTCGAAAAAGCCCTCAGCGTAGCCCCCGGAAATCGCGACCTGCTATTCGGAATAGGCTATTATAACTACTTTGCAGATGTTCTGCCGGCGAAATATCCGCTTCTGAAACCGCTCATGAGTTTCGCACCCGTTGGCGACAAAAAACTTGGCCTTCTTCAACTCAAAGCCAGTGCGAAAAGTGCACGTTACGCAAATCTCGAGGCTGAAATTATCTTGATGCAAATTTTCTATACATTCGAAAAAAACTCTAGCGAGGCAAAGGAAATCGCCACCTCGCTTCATAAACGTTTTCCTGCAAACCCATATTTCCACAAATATGTTGGGCGGTGTTGTGTGCTTCTCGGGCAATTCGACGAAATGGAATCTGTATGGATGAATATTCTTAAACGAGCCCGCGCGAAGCAGGCAGGCTATGACGACCGCACATCTCGCGAGGCAATGTACTATTACGGCACAGCACTCTACTATAAAGGAGCATACGATAGAGCACTGAAATATTTCCTGGCAAGCAGTAAAATGTCGAAAAAATTTGATAAGGAAATCACCGGATATGTGATTCAGTCAAACCTGAAAATCGGCAAAATCTATGATAAGCAGGGCAAACGTGCTAAGGCAAACGAATATTATCAGAAAGTTGCGTCGTGGCAGGATAATAACGGCTCGCGTGCGGAGGCTCGTGCCCTTCTGAAACGAAAATAACTATTCTGCAGCAAATTTGTTCCGAAACGTGCTTGGCTTCTTGGCAAGGTTATTGCATAGTAATCCTTGCTAAATATTTGATAATCTCAGATGAAGGAACTAAATAGCCGTGATGATGAAAATAAACGCCCGAGGCGGTCTGCTAACCATATTTGCATTCCTGATGATTGCGACTTTGCCCGCATGTGCGAAAAAGGTACAGAATGCCCCGAAACCGCCCGTATTAAACGAAACGCATTTACAGCTGGGAATTGACGTCCTGGCAAAATCAAATTTCGAGGCTATAAAAGGAAAAAAAATTGCTCTTCTGACGAATTTCTCCGGAAGAACGAGCACAGGCGAACTGTCTGCCGAACTTATGGCAAAATCTGACTATGTCCGCTTGATGAAAATATTCACGCCCGAACACGGGTTTTATCCTGCAATCCCCGCGGGCGAAAAAGTTAATAATTCGACGCTTTTCGGCGTGCCGTGCGTTAGCCTTTATGGGCAAAATCGCAAGCCAACTGCGGAACAAATGGCTGATATAGAAGCGGTTGTGATAGACATTCAAGACGTCGGCGTTCGCTCATATACCTATATAAGCACTATGTTTAACCTGCTCGAAGCTTGTGCGGAGAGCGATATTCCTGCGATAGTCCTCGACCGCCCGAATCCGCTTGGCGGTACGATAGTGGACGGAAATGTCCTTGAATTGAAGCATAAAAGTTTTATCGGAATTGCCCCTTTGACGTATCTGCACGGTTGTACAGTCGGCGAACTTGCAAAGATGTTTGCCGGCGAACAATGGATTAAGCAGTCAGCAAAATTGAATCTGCAGGTGATTGCTATGACCGGTTGGCGGCGCGAAATGACTTGGGAAGATACCGGACTGATGTGGTTCCCGACCTCTCCGAATATTCCGACCGTAAATGCAGTTCGAGGAGCGGCTATGCTAGGGACTTTTGGCGAACTCGGAATTTTCAATATTGGAATCGGCTCTACTTTGCCGTTCCAATATATTGGGCTTGCGACTGATCTACGCGACAAGGTGCTGGCAAATCTCGACGCATCAAGCATGGCTGGAATTTCGCTTTCGCCGTGCTATTTCCCGAGCGGAAAGGGCAAATTCTATGGATTTTTCCTGAATTTCCGCGATTTGCGGACAATAAAGCCCTATACGCAGGGGCTGAAACTGATTCTGGCATTTCGTGCGGCATATCCCAAGATGTTTGATATTACAAAAGTCGGTGGGAATGCGAAGGCAATGTTTGTAAAAGCGGTCGGCTCCGAAGAACTATATAATGCAATTATGAAGAAGGCTTCGGCGGAATATGTGCTGAAAGTTGCCTCGAAGGGTGTGGAAGATTTTATGAAATTGCGTGCAAAATATTTAATTTATAAGTAATATTTAATAATATGGGAGGTGAAATAAAAATGAACTCTCCCAATACCTTCCAAAGGAAGGGACGTTTCTTCGATTTTTGTGGAGAAACCATGACGTCTTTAAAACATGTCGGCACAAATAGACTAAAAAAATAAGGAAATATTATGGTTGGAATTGGTAACGATTTACATAGATTAGAGGCAGGAAGACGTCTTGTTCTCGGCGGTATAGAAATAGAATCCGAACTAGGTTGTGTTGCACACAGCGACGGCG
>JAQUZU010000169.1 GCA_028691175.1 Candidatus Kapaibacterium sp.
ACCTTGTCCTGGGGAATATTCTCGAATTTAAGGGCGAGGAAGACGGAAAAATCAGACTTGCCACCCCCGACGGACGCGAGGGATACGTCGATGCAAACGATGTACAAGAACTAAGCAAATGGGCAAATCAAGCCTTCAGCACCGAAATAATCGAGCAAACCGCAAACCGCATGATGGGCTCCGGATACCTCTGGGGCGGGACTTCGACAAAAATGACCGACTGCTCCGGACTGACTAAAATCTGCTATTTCGCAAACGGCATCATTATCGAACGCGATGCCTCGCAGCAAGCCCTCAATGGGGAAATTTTCCCGCCCGACCAATGGCACTCGGCGCAGCTCGGCGACTTGCTGTTTTTCGGCAATGCAAAAGGGCGTGTTACTCACGTCGGGATTTATCTCTTCAATGGTGAATACATTCACTGCTCCGGACAAGTAAAAATAAACAGTCTGAATCCGCAAGCACCGCACTACCTCTCTACTCCGCTGGTCTCAATCTCGCGAATTAACGGAAAAATCGGCACGCACGGCATCACGGCAATTAAAAATCACAAATGGTATTTCGAATAGAGTAAAATTTGGAACGCAGAAATTTTCTAAAAAGTTCGGGACTCGGGCTTCTCGCCGCAACGTTTCCGACGCCCGCTCTTGCAGGCAAATCTGCCAAAAGCGGACATTTAAATTTGTCGTTTAAGCCATATGACCTGAAATTACGCCACGCATTCAACCTGGCAAAAAGCAGCCGCAAAAATACGCCTGACGTCCTCACACAAATTGAATACGACGGGATTATCGGATATGGCGAAGCATCTATGCCGCCGTATCTCGGCGAAAGCATCGAGAGCGTGACCAAGTTCTTGAGCAGTATCGACTTAGCACAATTCACCGACCCGTTCAGAATAGACGAAATACTTGAGTATGTAGATAAATTCGCGCCGGATAACCTTGCGGCAAAAGCCTCGGTAGACATTGCTTTGCACGATTTGCTCGGCAAAATTATGGGGCAACCGTGGTATAAAATCTGGGGATTATCGCCCGAAAATACTCCGAATACATCATTTACAATCGGAATCGATACCGCAGAAGTTGTCCGCCAAAAAGTCGACGAAGCCGCACCATACAAGGTTTTGAAAGTCAAAATGGGGCTGAATAACGACCGAGAGACTGTAGAAATTATTCGCCAAAAGACGAATGTCCCGATTTGCGTTGATGTAAATCAGGGCTGGGACAACAAAGAGAAAGCACTCGAGACGATTAACTGGCTTGCGGAGAAGAATTGCCTCTTCGTAGAGCAACCAATGCCGAAAGAAATGATCGACGAAACCGCTTGGCTCCGCGAACGCAGTCCGCTACCGATTATTGCCGACGAAGCCTTCCGCCGACTACCGGATATCTTAGGTTTTAAAGGCGTTTACGACGGTATAAACATCAAATTAATGAAAAGCACAGGTCTGCACGAAGCCTACAAAATGGTGATATTGGCGCGCTCGCTCGGAATGAAAATCATGATAGGCTGCATGACCGAAACCTCATGTGCAATCAGCGCCGCCGCGCAACTCGCACCTCTCGCCGAATGGGCGGACTTGGACGGAAACCTACTGATCAGCAACGATTGCTTTGACGGCATGAAAATTGTCAACGGGAAAATCACCCTCGCCGACCGCCCCGGAATCGGAGTAGAGGTGTTGAGAGGGTAAATAAATATTCGTAGAGGCAAAAGAAGCACCTCGACCTAAGAACGAACAAATGCCCTAAAAACACTATTCACAATACTTTCGCGTCTTTATATAATCTATTTTTAGAAAACATTAGATGGAAAGAAATGATATTTTTAGAAAAACCATTCGTATCGAAAACATTGCTGAAGTACCTTGCCGAGAGCAATGAACCGGTATATAAAAACGAATTTGCCGCAAATATCCCGCAGAGCGAATATAAACTGAATCTCGTGTCGAAGGAAAATTTCGAACAAGTTTATAATCAAAACAAACATTTATACACGGTAAGCGAAAATGCACTCTCGCAGGTGCTCGAACTATTGCCCGAATCCGAACTCGCGAAAAACATCAAATTACTGAAAAATAAAGCGACTTTCCGAAAATTATGTGCGGAGCAATACCCGGACTTTTTCTTTAAAGAACTGTCGGTAAGCGAATTGCTCGAACTGGACGTCAAAACTCTGAAACTGCCGGTTGTGCTGAAGCCGTCGGTCGGATTTTTCAGCGTAGGCGTTTATACAATCGAAAGTGAAGCGGATTGGGCAGATGCAATGGAGAAAATTCGCTCGAAATCATATAACCAAAACTTCCCGAAATCTGTGGTCGAAATGTCGAAATTCATTATCGAACAGTACATCACGGGCGAGGAGTATGCCGTCGATGCCTACTATAACAAAGACGGAAAACCGGTGATTCTGAATATTTTCCACCATAAATTCGCGTCGGCTAACGACGTCAGCGACAGAATGTATTATTCCTCAAAGTCGCTCTACGACCGGTATTACGAGCAATTCAACAACTTCCTCGTGCAGATTAACAAGGCGTTGCACCTTACGACTTTTCCGTTCCACATCGAATTTCGCGTAGAGAATAACGTCTGCATTCCGATTGAGATGAATCTCATGCGCTTCGCAGGACTGTGCCTGAACGAAGTCCAAACCTATATCGGCGGAATTCACCCGGTTCATGCGTTCCTGAATGATATAACTCCCGATTATGACGCAATGTGGCGCGGCAAGGAGCACGATAACTACGCTTTCGTAGTGCTGGATGCGGGCGGTAAAAGGCCTGATTTGGAGCATTTCGATTACGATGCGTTCCGTGCGAACATGACCGACGTCCTCGAACTTCGCAAGCCTGACGACGACAAACTCGGCATTTACGGCTTTATGTTCTGCCGCATTCCCGAGAGCAAGCCCGAAGAAACCGATTGGATTATGAGCAAAGATTTATCCGAATTCGTAAAATAACGGGCGTTTGCCTGCTTTTCATGAGGGGTGCTTCGCGACTCCTCTTTTTGTATAGATAGGGAACGGCGTATTCTTTTTATCCGAGAACGGGCGAACGTCCGTGTCATTGCGGGCTCGACCTGCAATCCCCTGATGGATTGAAGAAATATTGGGATTGAATTGCATTCTGTAGAGACGCAAAACGCTCCAGTACCGAAATATCCACGTAGTTGTCGATTAAAACAATCTGTTCCTTTGCTCTTATAATGAACGAGTCGAACTTCGCGTAAGCGTCGAAAATCTGCCCTTGGAAGAAAATTCCCTGCGTTTCGTCAATGCCGTATTTGTCCATTAACGTAAAAAGTTCGTCCACGCGCTTGTCGGTTTCTTTCTGATGGATATCCGATTCAATAAAGTGCTGTTTGAGTGAATTAATTTCAGCAAAAACCTGAGCATTCGTGTTTAGAAATTGCTTCATTTCTTTGAACATCCGTATAAGCATCTTACTTTGAGCAACCGCAAGTTCCCCTTTAAGCACAGTCATCAACATATAAACGCCCTGCTCGGTAAAGGCGTAGGGAAGTTTTCTGGTGCCGCCCCAACTTGATGTCGATTTTTTCGACATCAAGATTGTCCCATTGTTTTCGAGAGTCGATATTCCGTCCTTTAATGTAGCAAATTCCTCTGCTGTCAGTTGAAATCTAAAGTCTTCGTCAAATCTCTCTATATTGTTTTTTACTTGCTCATTAAATCTTTTGGTTTCGTAGTTATAGATTTTAGCCAGTTCGAAGTCCAACAT
>JAQUZU010000170.1 GCA_028691175.1 Candidatus Kapaibacterium sp.
TCCGAGATATTTATTGATTGTCTTTGCTTTCGACGGAGACTCGACTATCACCAGCGTTTTGTTGTGTGCTTTCTCGGCGACGCTTTTTGCAGTACTCTTTGTTGTGCTTTTGGTAGCACTTCTAGTGGTGCTCTTAGTTACTTTTGCCATTAAATTTTATTTCCGGTTATTGTATTTCAAGATATTAATTTCTTCTGTTATTATATGCTGAATGTAATTATAGCGAACCGCAAATATAATCATAAAATAGAAAAATTAAAGTAAAATATAGTAAAAAAATACTATTCGCTACTAATTGTTGCCCTAAATATGGTTTTTCGGCGAAAAAATGTTATTTTGCAAGTATAAAATATACAAATATTTTTTAACAAACTAGAGAAAAAGTAATGACAGAACAAATTACTTCCTCACTTCGTGAATCGAAGAAAGCACGCTGGACAGCCCTTGTTTTGCTGGCGTCAGCGATGTTCTTTGGTTATATCTTTATGGACATTTTGTCCCCTCTGCAGGAAATTCTGCAGAAAACGAAGGACTGGACTCCGGATGCTTACGGTCGCTATGCCGGCAGTGAGACATTCCTGAATGTGTTCGTGTTCTTCCTGATTTTTGCCGGTATCATTCTCGATAAAATGGGCGTTCGCTTTACAGCGATTTTGTCCGGTTCGGTGATGCTTATTGGCGGAGCAATCAACTATTTCGCGGTCAGCGACGGTTTCGTCGGCTCCGGAGTTGAAAGTTTTATGAATGGATTTATGAATCTGCCACTTGATTGGTGGAATATTACTCCGTTCTATGACGGCATGCCGCCAAGTGCAAAATGCTCAGCTTTGGGATTTATGCTCTTTGGATGCGGAGTTGAAATGGCCGGAATTACCGTTTCCCGCGGTATCGTTAAGTGGTTTAAAGGCAAAGAAATGGCCCTTGCAATGGGTGTAGAGATGGCAATTGCTCGCGTCGGCGTGGCTGTTGTATTCTTGGGTTCGCCTGCAGTAGCAATGAAAATTCAGCCGGTCAGTGTTTCTCGCCCGGTTGCGTTTGCCGTATTACTTATGTTAATTGGTTTGATTGCATTCATTTGCTACTTCTTCATGGATAAAAAACTTGAACAACAGTTGGGCGATGCAGGTGAAGAAAAAGACGATCCGTTCAAATTCAGCGACCTGAAACTTATCTTTACAAGTAAAGTTTTCTGGATTACTGCACTGCTTTGCGTACTGTATTATTCGGCAATTTTCCCGTTCCAGAAATATGCGAACAATATGTTGCAATGTAACTTGAATTACACCGCAGAAGAAGCCGGTTGGGTATTCTTCGTATTCCCGCTTGGTGCTGCGGCAATCACTCCGTTCCTCGGCAACTTCCTCGATCGCAAGGGCAAAGGTGCAACTATGTTGATTCTTGGTGCAATCCTTATGATACTCTGCCACGTTACTTTCGCACTCATTTTGCCGGCTACTCAGTCTGCAGTAATCGCTTATGCCGGCATTTTATTGCTCGGTATTTCTTTCTCTTTGGTTCCGGCTGCTCTCTGGCCTTCAGTTCCAAAACTGATTGATAACAAAGTTCTCGGCTCTGCATACGCTGTAATTTTCTGGATTCAGAATATCGGTTTGTATTCATTCCCGATTATTATCGGAAGAGTTCTTGCCGCGACTAACCCGGGCGTAACTGATCCGCTGCAGTATAATTATACTGTTCCGATGTTGGTATTTGCGTCGTTGGGCGTCCTGGCATTCTTCTTCGGTATTTGGCTTAAAGCAATCGACAAGAAAAATCATTACGGTTTGGAAGAACCAAATATTAAGGACTAAACTTACATTTAGTGCTTTTTGAAATATAATGTAGGTTTTCTGCGGGCAAATTAACTCAAAGGAAGCCTACATTTATTATATATAAACTGAATAAATACAAATTTAAGATACCACAATGAATATTGAAGAGATGCGTCTGTTTGCACTGACGTTGCAGAATGCAACTGAAGATATGCCGTTCGACGAGACAACAGTCGTCTTTCGTGTAGAAAATAAAATTTTTATGGCAATCGGCATGGAGCATGTCGATCCGAAAATTACAGTGAAATGTGATCCGGAAATTGCAGTCGAATTGCGTGAAAGATATGAAGCTGTCGAACCGGCGTTTCATTGGAATAAAAAATACTGGAACGACATTTATCTCAATCGCGATATGAAACCAAAAGAAGTTCGCGAGCAAATAAAAAATTCTTTTACGGAAGTTGTAAAAAAAATACCAAAAAAATTGCGACAACAATACGAAATATGATATTAAGCAAATAAAGTAATACTTTAGAAAATAAAACAGATAGATGAAATACAGAAAACTTGGCAGAACCGGTATTTCGGTTAGCGAACTTGGTATCGGTTGCGAGGGATTTATCTCGAAAACTCCTGAAGAATGCCGTCAAATGTTAAATTACGCAATCGAGAATGGCGTGAATTTTTTCGATATGTACACGTCCGCTCCGGATGCACGCGAAAATATTGGAGCGGCACTCATCGAACTACCACGCGAAAAATTTATTGTTCAGGGGCATCTTTGTTCTTTTTGGCGAGACGGGCAGTACGATCGCTCGCGCAAACTTGACGAAGTAAAATCAGGATTTGAGGACTTGCTTCGGCTGATGAAACTTGATTATGTTGACGTAGGAATGATTCATTTTGTTGATGAAATCACCGATTATCACAATGCAATCGAGGGTGAAATTATGGATTATGTCCGCAGTCTGAAAACTTCCGGCATCGTGCGGCATATCGGGCTTTCCACCCATAATCCGGATATTGTTGCGCTTGCTGCCGAAACCGGCGAAATAGATGTTATTCTGCTGAGCGTAAATCCCGCATACGATATGCTTCCGCCGAGCGAAGAAATAAATCCGCTTTTTGAGGCGGAGACATTCAAGCGGGTGTATTGCGGAATTGATCCGAAACGCGAAGCGATTTATAAGCGGTGCGAGGCATTGGGTGTTGCTTTAACGGTTATGAAACCGTTCGCCGGTGGATTGCTGTTTGACGAAAAGCAATCGCCGTTTGGGCGCGCGATGACCGCCGCACAGTGTATTGCATATTGCCTTGACCGCCCGGCAGTTGCTTCTGTGCTTGCCGGAATGGCGAGCGTAGAGCAGATTTCTGACTGTATGAAATATTTTTCTGCAACACCCGAAGAACTCGACTATGGCGAAATTTTGGCTGGAGCAACGACAAGTTCATTCGACGGACATTGTATGTATTGCGGACATTGTGCCCCGTGTTCATCGAAAATAGAAATAGCCAAAGTAAACAAATATTCTGACCTTGTTTTGGCACAAGGTTTTGTCCCGGAAACACTGCAAAATCACTACGATCTGCTCGAATTCCATGCAAGCGACTGTATTGAATGCGGAAAATGCGAGGCAAGATGTCCGTTCGCAGTTAAAATAATAAATAAAATGAAGCAAACGGCGCAACTCTTTGGAAAATAAAGAATATAGTGCCTGTGACTTCTAACTGAAAAGAATTTGAAAAATGAATAGGTGAAGGGGCGAACATGGTTCGCCCGCTTTTTACTTGTTTAGTCTGTTTTTTTCGTAATGTTTGCTTACATAAACTGCGAAATAGATTGTCGAGCATGCCGCCAACATGCCTCCGAGAACGAAAGCACTTGGAAATGAAAAGTATTCCGACATCACGCCACCGA
>JAQUZU010000171.1 GCA_028691175.1 Candidatus Kapaibacterium sp.
CTTGCCGAACCACGTATTAGATAATAAAAGAAGTTTTAATCCGAATAATATTGTTATTATTAAAATAATTTTTAATTATCGTGCAAAAGCAAGCCTTCAGGCATTATCCGCAGAGTTATTTATCATAGCATATCTCTTGTTTTACTCGATCTGCCGTTTCCGTATCTGCAAGTATTTCAATGAGTTGCAGGCAGAAATCAATTGTGGTTCCAGCCGAGCGCGAGGTAATGAAACGTCCGCTTACAACAACTGGATATTCCGAGTATTGTTCATCAACAAAAGCAGATTTCATCGTGGGATATGCGGTAACTTTCACTCCTTTCGGGAGAATTCGCAAATCGTGCAGCAAAACAGGTGCCGCACAAATTGCCCCGATAATCCCCTCGCGGTCATTATGTGCCGCGAGAATATCAGTAAACGCACCGCATGCACCGAGTTCCTCCATCGCCTGACGTCCGCCGGGGATAACAATCGCATCCCAGATTTCGTCGTTTTCGATATCCGAGAAATACTTTTCAGGAATAATTTTCACATCGCGTGCACAAGTAATGATATTGGTCTCGCCCGCCACCACAACATTCAGTTTCGCCCGCCGCAACATTTCAATAATGATAACGGCCTCCATATCCGCGGTTCCCTGTGCGATCGGTACCAAAACATTTTTCGCCATAATGCCCCCTTATTTGCTGAATTCATATAATTTTATTCAGGGATAAACGTTTTTAGGCGTAGAATATTTTAACAGACGAGGATATATATGCAAAGCATTTTGAATTTATCGCACGCAGGGCTGGTGGCTTGGTGCGAGGGAAAGCAAATCCCTAAATACCGCGCCAAACAGATCATGACTGAAATTTTCTCGTCGAGGCACTTTGACTTCGACGAAATGACTACCCTGCCGAAAGACCTCCGCGCCAAGCTTGCAGAAGATTTTACGATTTCAAGCATTGTACATGCCGAAGATCTCACCGATACCGACGGTGCTACGAAGTTCTTATTCGAGATGCAAAATAACGACCGCAATCGAGTTGATGGCAAGAAAATCGAGTGCGTGCTGATTCCGCAGCGCAATTCCGAGAACGTTACTCTCTGTGTATCGTCGCAGGAAGGGTGCAAACTCGACTGCAAGTTCTGCGCTACCGGCAAACTCGGCTGGAAATCGAACCTCACAACGGGCGAAATCCTCTCGCAATATTTGATTTCGGAGGAACTTTCCGGCAAGAAAATAAGCAACATCGTATTTATGGGAATGGGAGACCCGCTCGACAACTACGAAAACGTTGTCCGCGCGCTCACAATCCTGCTGAAAGAGCAGAAGATTTTCGGAAAAAACCGAATTACACTCTCTACCGCGGGATTTCCCGACCGAATCCGCGAACTCGCAGACACGGGACTGAATATCAAACTCGCCCTCTCGCTCCACTCAACCACGCAGGCAAAACGCGAAAACATTATGCCGAGTGCGAAAAATTGGCGTCTGCCGGAACTTGTCCGTGCACTCGAATATTACTACACGAAGACCCGCCAAGTGATTACTTTCGAGTATATCCTCTTCGACGGCTTCAACGATAGCGACGATGACATCAAAGCACTTCGCAAGTTATGCTCGCACTTCCCTGCGAAAATCAATCTGATTAAGTTTCACGATATAGAATTTACAGGCTATCAATCATTGCTAAAGCCGACCACAAGCGAACATTTCTTCAAATTCGCTACCGAACTCCGCAAGTTTGGGCTTGACGTCTTTACTCGCGTCAGTGCCGGCGAAGGCGTTGCTGCTGCATGCGGACAGCTCGCCCTCAAGCAAAACAAGAAATCGAACTCTAACGATTAAAAACGGACGTGCGTCCGTTTTTAACTTTTGCCTTTTCAATTTTAGTGTAGAGACGCATTATCTTGCGTCTCTACAAAAGTAAATACCCCTCACCACAAGTGTTACCACAGTAACACTCCATATTCTTCCACGCAATGACATAGAATACTCTGTGTAACCCTATAAAAAAGGGACGGAAATACCGTCCCAAATTTAATTTATTCGACCGAATAACAACCGAAGTCTGTTACTCGTCTTTTTCGCTACGACCAAGAACTTTACGTCCGTGCATAGTGAGTTCTTTTTTGCGCAAACGGCAGAAATTCGGAGTAATTTCTACTAATTCGTCCTCCGCAATATACTCGATACACTGGTCAAGCGACATTTTGCGTGCCGGGCGGATAACAACAGTTGCATCTGCACTACTTGCACGCATGTTAGTCAATTTCTTTTCTTTCGTGATATTCACATTCAAATCCATCGACTTATTCCGCTCGCCGATTATCATTCCTTCATAAACTTCAACCCCCGGATCTACAAACAGTTCGCCACGGTCTTCCATTGCAAGTGCCGCATAAGCAGTAACTTTGCCCATTCTGTCAGCAACGAGAGTACCGTTCTGACGTTGCGGAATCGCCCCCGCCCACGGCAAATAATCTTCGAACAGCGTATTCATAATTCCGGCGCCCTTTGTATCGGTCAGGAACTGACTGCGGAAACCAATCAGCCCGCGGCTCGGAATAATAAACTCAATTGTCGCACGCCCGTAGCCGTTATTGTTCAGGTTTTCCATCTGAGCTTTACGCTTCATAAGTTTCTCGGTTACTACCCCGACACATTCTTCCGGAACGTCAATAAATACGCGCTCGAACGGCTCATAAGTCTTGTCGTCAATTTTCTTGGTGATTACATTTGGTTTCGAAGCCATAAGTTCGAATCCCTCGCGGCGCATTTGCTCGATTAAAACTGCCATCTGGAGTTCGCCGCGCCCGCATATTTCAAATGCGTCGTTGCGGTCTAAATATTTTAATTTAAGCGATACATTACCGAGAATTTCTTTTTCGAGACGTTGCTTTAAGTGTCTGGAAGTTAAGAACTTACCATCACGCCCTGCGAACGGTCCGTCATTAACGTAGAAAATCATCGAGACTGTCGGCTCATCTACTTTAATACGCGGATACGGAACAGGGTTATCGAGCGACGAAATTGTATCGCCAATCTGAATGCCTTCAACGCCTGCAATTGCGATAATATCGCCTGCTTCTACCTTCGATACTTGCACGCGCTTCAGCCCGTCAAAAGTGTAAAGTGCAGAGAATTTCACGTTCGGTTTGATTGCATCTTCGCCACAAAGCGAGTACATCGCACCCATTTCGAGAATTCCGTTTTCGAGGCGTCCTACGGCGACCTGTCCGACATACGGATCATAGTCGAGGTTCGTAACGAGGAACTGCGGGACTTTTTCGTCGTCGCACTGCGGTCCTTCGATTTCGCTAATAATTGTTTCGAACAGCGGTTTCATATTCGTCGAATCATCGCCCATTTCGTAGTGTGCAACCCCTGCTTTTGCGTGCGTATAGAGGATTTTGAAGTCAATCTGCTCTTCAGAAGCGTCGAGGTCGATGAACAAGTCATAGACATCATTAATTACCTCCTGAATACGTGCATCCGAGCGGTCAATCTTATTGATAACCAATATAATCGGGAGTTTCTTTGCAAGTGCTTTTTTCACTACAAATCGAGTCTGCGGAAGCGGTCCCTCGCTCGAATCGACCAGCAACAATGCACCGTCCACGAGGTTAAGGCTACGCTCCACTTCGCCGCCAAAATCGGCGTGCCCCGGAGTATCTACGATATTAATTTTAA
>JAQUZU010000037.1:0-14032 GCA_028691175.1 Candidatus Kapaibacterium sp.
CGGCATTTACTACGATACTATTATTCAAATAATTCTGAAGGCCATTCAAGTGAGTTTCGCCAGACATAGTTGTTTTACCTTGCAACTTAGCTTCGCCTCTTACAGTCACTGCTGCAACGCTTGCTTCCCCAGAAGTATATAAAGTACCTAAGTTTGTTGCACCGGTTACGTCCAAAGTACCGCTGAAAGTACCATTTGCTGCATTTAAATTGCCTGTAGTTTTAACATTCTGAGCACCGAAATCAGGATCGATTTTAGTACCTTTGATTGCAGCTGTTTCACTTACGTCTTCATTAACGATAGTAAGATTTAAGATTTCGTCTGTAGTTACAGCACCTGTAGCAATTTTATCTGCAGTTACTGCATCTGCAGCGATTTTACCTGTAGTTACTGCAGCGTCTGCAATTTTGCCTTCAATTACTGCAGCGTCTGCTAAGTCGGCAGTTTTTACTTCACCATCTTTAATTATTTCTGTAGTTACTGCGTCTGGAGCAATTTTAGCTGTAGTTACTGCAGCGTCTTTAATTTTAGCTGTAGTTACTGCATCTGCTGCAATTTTACCTTCTGTTACTGCTAAATCATTGATTTTGCCTGTAGTTACTGCTAAATCTGCAATTTTGCCTTCTGTTACTGCTAAATCTGCAATTTTAGCTGTAGTTACTGCAGCGTCTTTAATTTTAGCTGTAGTTACTGCATCTGCTGCAATTTTACCTTCTGTTACTGCAGCGTCTTTAATTTTAGCTGTAGTTACTGCATCTGCTGCAATTTTACCTTCTGTTACTGCTAAATCATTGATTTTGCCTGTAGTTACTGCAGCGTCTGCAATTTTGCCTTCAGTTACTGCTAAATTTTCGATTTTGCCTGTAGTTACTGCTAACTCTGCTAAGTCGGCAGTTTTTACTTCGCCATTTTTAATGTGATTGCTTAATACTCTGTCGTCGCCGATCATGGTTTGACCTGTAGGCAATACATCAATATCGCCATAAACATCTACTGCTTTCGGAAGACCATTTGCGTCGCCGATCAAGATGTGTGAAGTTTCCAAGCCTGTCCATTCAGCAGTAGTACCATTAGAAGTAAGAATTTTACCTGCAGCACCGATAGGAAGAGAAACCATAGAACCATCAGCACCACCGATCAACATAGAGCCTTCGGCACCTATTTCGATTTCTTCCGGAGTAACAGTTGTACCTACACCTGTATTGCTATTTGCCAAGTATTGAACTAACGGTAAATTTGCAACAGTTCTGTAAGTTGATTCAGCGCCTGCAACTTTAGTTTCAATTTTCATCATTGTACCGGCATTCAGTTCAATGGCATCCATCAACATTTGTTGAGCAGCATTTGCAACTTTCTTATTTTCAACTATGAAGTCGTATGAATACATACCATTACCATCAACAGGTAAGTTTGGAAGTGTAAATTCTTGACCTCCAATTGTTAATTTCACATCGACATTACCTGTGTTGATTATTTTACCGGCAGCATCTGTTGCGTAATAGGTGAACGGAAATGGATCGAGAGCGAGCACCGAAGCGTTCATAGCTACAAAAATAGCTGCTCCACCCAATAATTTTTTCATAACTGTCATTTTATATATCCTTTTATTATTTTTCTATTTTTTGTTTTATTATTGGCAGCCGATGTTTTCGGCTGCCCATATTTATAAAATCAGATTATAATGCAAACCATGCAGTACCTGACCATACGAAACCTGCAGTTGTATTCGGTAATAAATTATTTAAATTTATAGATGGAGCTGCAGTTCCTGTATTTACGATATAAACAACTTTGCCAGCATCAGCAGCAGCTAAGCTCGGCAATTCGATATCTTCAGTACCAGTATAGAAGATCACGCTCTTATACGCATTGATTGCAGTTGTAACACCTGACAAATCAGTTGCAGTTGCATTGCTCAATACTAATGCACCGGAGATATTCTGAGTTGCAGATAAGTTACCTGTAACTGTAGTATTTGCACCAATTGCTACGCCTAATGCAGTATTAACGATAGGACTGTCAACCAATTTTGTCTGAGTACCGTCCCATACCGGCATAGTATTGTTTGTTAAAGTACCAACTTTAGGATCAGCTTCAACGATCGGAGTAGTAGAGATACCACTTACGCGACCATCAACATCAACTGTTACGACCGGAATATTGTTACCATCGCCGTATGTACCGGCAGTAATAGTAGCCATATCTTCCAATTCGTTAGTACCGATTGTACCGGCATTGATTGTCATGTTGATTGTAGTGTAGCCCCAAGTACCTGTAGCAGCATCCCACTGAATGAACTGAGCGTCAGTTGTTTCGTCTGTCGGAGCAGCCATTTCGCTAAGGTCGATCATGTTTGTGCCTGCCGGATCCATAATAAATTGGTTAGCAGCAACGATACCGCCCGCAACCGGTTTAATTTCGCCGGTAACAGTAGCATTAGGAGTAGAAATTATAGTAGTACCTGAAATTACAGTATTACCTGAAAGGTTAAACTGGTTAGAAACGTTAGTAGTACCTGCTAAAGTAGTAATACCTTCGAAACGGTTATCTCTTGTGAAAGTATTGTTTTCATCTTCGTAAGCGATTGTTGCAGGAAGATGTGCTTTATCGATATTGATACCACCGGCAGCGTTGATTGCGTTAATTACTGATTCGCCGGCTGCAGCAGTGTTTGCAACGGTATTTGCTAATGTTGCAGTTGCAGCAAGAGTTGCGTTGTCTGCTTGAGCAGCGTTATCAACTTTTACGCCTTTAACGAATTCAGCTAAGCCTGTTACTTGTTCGGTAGTAATGTTACCTGTCAGGTTTGCGGCAGTAGTTGCATTTGTAGCGAGATCTGCTTTATCAGCGTGAGTAGCGTTATCAACTTTTACACCTTGAACAAAAGCACTCAAACCTGTTACTTGATCAGTAGTAATATTACCT
Organism: Candidatus Kapaibacterium sp.; assembly: GCA_028691175.1. Taxonomy (GTDB): domain Bacteria; phylum Bacteroidota; class Ignavibacteria; order Kapaibacteriales; family UBA2268; genus CALLXS01. Next base: position 2,926 of record JAQUZU010000037.1, read on the forward strand.
GTCAAGTTTGTAGCAGTTGTAGCAGTTGTTGCATTACCGGTTAAGTCACCAACGAAAGACGGAGCGGTTACAGGACCGGTTACAGTCAGAGTACCGTTCAATTGTGTTTCACCGTTAATAGTCGGAGTATTGAGAGTAGGAGTTATGAGATTGGCATTTGTAATAGTAGCGCCATTCTGCATAGTAACGTTGCCTAAGAAAGTGGCATTGTCATTGAAGATTGCCGCGCCATTCACGTTAGTAGCACCAAGATTAGTAGTGCCATTTACAGTCAATACACCGTTATTGGTTGCAGGATCGCCGATTATAACGCCATTGTTTGCGTTAAAGTTATTTGCTTTAACGTCGCCGTTAAATTCTGCGCCTGTTGAGATATATAAATTATCGTTATTAAGAGTTATCTGAGAATTATTGTCAGCGTCGCCTACAACAACTTTTGGAGCTACTACGGCATTTGCGCCCATTGCGCCGTTTGCCCAGATATCGCCATAAGTTTTAATTGCAGTTTTACCTGCTCCACCGAGAGCAACGACTGCCGGGTTGAGAGTTTCAGTTTTGTTGTTTGCTACGATTACAGCATTACCGTCTAGAAGACCTGTCTGATTTACAGGAGCACCTTCTACATTCAAGCCGCGACCGTTTGTATTAACAACTTGTGCAATATAGTTTTCGCCTGTTGCATTACCTGTTGCATAAACTGCATTACCGTTTGCTTGTGCATAAACGGCAGCGTTATCTACAGCAGGAGCATTTGAAGCATCAAAGAACGGAGGTTGAACTTCAGAAGCTGATGTAGTAGCATATACACCATAATTCTTTGTTCCGCCTGTAGCAATAGCAGCAACACCGACATTTCCATTAGCTCCACCGGTTGCAGTAGCAGCAATACCTGTTGCGTTATAACCACCTTGACCGATTGCATTAACGCCTAATGAAGTACCGAGCTCGCCGGCAATTACAGTATTTGCCTCAACACCTACGTGTAAAGAACCTGTACCTGTGCAATTGTCGCAAATAGTGCAGTTTTCGATAGTGTTAGAAACTTCAACAGCAGTAGAACCTGTGTTAGAGTCTGTGCTTACAGTCTGATGGAAAGTAGCGGCTTTAGATTCGCCTTGGATATTATTGTTTGTAGCGGCATCAACGTGAAGAACACCATTATCGAATGCTCTGTCGCCACGACCGTTTATTACAACAACTTCCTGACCTTGAGATGACTGGTTCGAGAGGTCGAGAATATTGCCCAAAGAACCGTCAGTTTTTTTCACACGGATTGCATCTTCATTTAATGTAGCTACATTGTCATTAATGAATGGAATGCTGAATCCGTCGTCATCCATCCAGCGGAAGAGACCAACATTTTCATCAAATTTCAATACTTGACCATTTCTCGGAGCAACATTGTGAGTATACTGCCATTCGTTGCCGTCCCAGAAGAACATCTGACCATAAGTAGTTCCGTTGCCGAGTTTGTTCAGCGGAGATGGAACGTCAGCCCAAACAACTCCACCGTTGCCATCAGGGATGAGTACTTGGTCTGCATTAGCGCCGTCAGAGCTCAAATTGAGAGCTTTAACTGCACCTACCTGCAAGTGTTCGTTAGTGATTTTGCCCGGAGCGATGTACAAGTTCGGGAAATTCGAACCTTCGAGATCGCCATAAGCAGGACCAGCCGGAGCAGTAGAAATGTGAGTATAAGTACCCGGAGTAATCTTGTCGCCCGGAATTCCGTATTGAGGAAGTTCATTTACAAATTCTGTAGCGTTTAAGCCAGGGTTAGGATAAGTACCTGTCAAGATACCGCCGGCAACTTTTGCTTCGTCGTTGAATTTTTCCCAAGTAAGAACGCCGTCAAGAACGTCCATTGCTACTGTAGCTGTATCAGCCTGAGAAGCAATACCTGCTTGGAATGAATAAGGAGTACCGGTCATGAGTGTTCTCGGAAGAACATCACCGTTATCCAAAGTGATTTCGATCCAGCATTCTTGAGAGAAATCAATGTCAAGATCTTGTTGTCTGCCTAAATATACGTTGAAATATCCATTTTCAACTGCAACAGCGTTATTTTCAGTCCAAATGGCTGCTCCGCCTGCTTCTTGATTATAGATTTTGAACGTCATATTCATAGTCTTAGTTACGGCTTTGCCGTCGACTGCTTTAAGACTTCCTTGGAAAGTCAATGGATTTGCTGCTTTTGCTGCTGCCTGTTCAGGATTTCCAGCGAAAGCACATGCTAATAAACCGAGAAGAAAGAGTTTCTTCATTATAGGTTACTCCCTTTAAAATTATAAAATATTATATTTTTGTCTAACATATTCAAATGAATTTAAATGCCCGCCATATTAGCGAACGATTACCATTATATTTCTTACAACATAAGATTGGAAGCTGCTGCCTCCGGCCATTGCTGCCGGTCTAACGTTTAATTCACACATATAAGAACCGGAACTTAATGTGGTGTTTGTGTTGTCTGTACCGTCAAAACTTAATTGCTGAGAACCGCCGTTTTGATAACCTTCAAATACTGTCTTTACTAAATTACCTACTGCATCATAAACTTTTACTGTTACGAATGCTGACCCCGGTAATTCATAGCCAATGTTGGTCGATACGCTGAACGGGTTCGGTGAGTTGCTCAAGCCGTTATTCAAAGACAAATTATTTCCGCCTTCTACTCCCGATTCGTCATCGCCATTGTTTACCCAAAAGCCCTGACTTAATATATAACTGTCGCTTGTTCTGTTCTCGATGACTGTTTGACCAATCATTCCGGAAAGAACATAATTTCCGTTACTGGAAACCTGCGAAACCATGCCGCCGGCACCTATAACTGAACGAAATCCATCGAGATCATACTCTTGGCATACAAGAGCACTACCTCCGAGTACCATAAAAAGCCCCGCCAAAAGGGTACCTTTTAAACTTCTTACCATAATGGAACTCCCAATATAAAGAATTTATAAATTTTGTTACTTGTTTCTATGTTAAAATCTAAAACCATCTATTTTAAACCATGTGTAAAACTAAATACTATACAAATATAACATATCAAATATTATGCCAAGTATATAGCATAATCAAATACTAAATCGCAATTATAAATATAGAGATATTGCAATTTTAATAACCTACGAAATTACGACATTTCACAATAACAATCAAAATATTTTTTAAAAAACATTGATTTTTTTTTCGTTTATCCACTTATAAACGAAATTTCCCTTGTATTTATATATATCAGCAAAATTTGCCAATCACTTTCCTTGTATGTTTTTGTACGAATTCTCAAACTTAAAAAGTAAAGCAAAAACAGTGTTTTTGCTATTTACCCACACAATCTTTTCTAACGACATTTACGACGGACGCGATTTATTATTATTGCAATTTAATTATTATTTTTTTTCTTCTGTCATATTCCATATTTTTGTAATTTTAACAGCTATATTATATATACGAATGAAATTTTCCACTCTGATAAAACATGCCACAGAACTGAACCGGATAATTCTTAAGTCGCCGACACCGGCGGACACGCTCGCCACGGAATATCTGCGGGCGAAAAAATATATCGGCAGCAACGAACGCAAAATCATCTCGGAAATCGTCTTCAACAAACTCCGGATTGAATCGCTCGCAAGAAACGCCTGCGAGAATTTCTTGCAAAATAAGAAACTTACGTTGCCAAACGACAGCATGGAACTTCTCGCAATGCCTGCATCAATCGCGATCGCCCATTTTCTGCCGAACAATCGCTCTGAATATTTGCAGATGAGGCTCGAGAAAATCACCGATATTGGCGAATCAATTCTCGAAACGCTGAAAGACGCCGTCGCAGATCTTGCCATAATCCCCGGTTACGCGGCTGAATTTGTCGATTTTTGTACTGAATACGCCGAAATATTCCTCTGCAACGTCGACTCGGACACCTTGCTCTCGCCGGAACAGATTTGCCTGCAGCCAATTATCGTCGAATCGTTGCAGAAACGCTACAGCGCACGCACAATTAACGAAATCGCACTTTCCGCTCTTGCCTCCGCTCCGGTCTGCCTGCGAGTAAATACGCTGAAAAATAATCGCGATAATATTCTCGAAATACTTGATAACTGCGGAATAAAAGCCACAAAAAGCGAACTTTCGCCCGACGGCATCATTTTGTTTGGCAGACCCAATCTGTCGCAAATTGAAATTTTCCAAAACGGCGACGTCGAAGTACAGGATATCGGCAGTCAAATTATTGGATATGCACTCGGGGTCGAGCCGGATTCGGCAATTCTCGATGCTTGCGCCGGTGCCGGCGGAAAAACCCTGCACCTTGCGGCACTTTCGCAAGATCGGGCGAAAATTATCGCAACCGACATTGAATTTAAGCGTTTGAAGGAAATTCGCAAGCGTGCGGAGAAAGCCGGAATCGCCTCCATCGAAACCGTTATTCAGAAAACCATGAACCTGAAAGAGCAGGTAAAACGCAAATTCGACTACATTTTAATCGACGCACCGTGCTCCGGAACAGGTACAATTCGACGGATGCCTATGCCGAAATGGCGTCTAAACGAGAAATTACTTTCCAAAATCAACGCTATGCAGACGGAAATTCTTGACTATTACTCCGAATTTCTCGAGCCGGGCGGCAAATTGGTTTATGCTACTTGCTCGCTACTGCCGGACGAAAACGGCGAAATTATCGACGCATTTCTCGCCTCGCACCCGAATTTCCGACCTGAACCTATCCTGCCAACCCTCTCCAATGCCGGAGTTAATACTGCAAAATTAGGTCTCTCGGGCAGCGACTACATGCTGTATCTTACCCCGCTGAACGGCGAAACAGACGGATTTTTCTTGTCATGCATTACTAAAACGGAGGAATAATGGCACAAATTAAAGCCCTTTTGCTCGATTTCGGCGGAGTGTTATACGACATAATGCCCGAAAAAACTGTCCGTGCTTTTGCCGCACTTGCCCGCCCGAACTCGAAATTTACTCGATTGAAATCGTATGATTTCACAACTATTCCGTTTCTGCGACTATACGAAAAAGGAGAAATCTCTACGGACGAATTTCGTGCTAATGTAGCGGATTTATTAGGACTTACCGCGCCGGATGCGACAGAAACGGACGCTGCGTGGAATGCGATTCTGCTCGAACCGAAAGCAAATATTGACCGCGTTATCGACGAACTCGCCGACGATTACCCGATTTACCTGCTGAGTAACACAAACGAAATCCATCACCGGCATTTCGCGCCGGAGTGCGAAGTATTTTTCCGTGCATTTCGCAAGTGCTATTTCTCATATTTGCTCAAAATGATTAAACCGGATCGCGAGATTTTCGAATTTGTAGCCGGCGAAATCGGTTTGAAACCGGAGGAAATCCTCTTTGCAGACGATTCGCTTTCAAATATCGAGACCGCTAAATCGCTCGGATTTGTTACTTTTCACATTGGAGAAGCCGGAAAAACAATTTATTATCTGTCAGATTTTTTACACACTGTATAAATCATAACACAAAAAACGCTATTTCTATTTACACATTTTCGCAAAATAAATGTAAAAATAATCCCTCCACACCGGAATATTGGGTATGGAGGGATTCGAATTTTAAGCCGTATCTGCTTATTTTACAACCGTAATTTTTCGTGTAATAATGCCGAATTTCGTATTAATATTTACGAAATAGACGCCGGAAGCAAGTCCCTGCACGTCGAATTCGATTCGGTTATCGCCCGCAGAAAGCATCGGCATCTTGCTTGCAACGCTTACGCCGGAGGCATCTAAAACCGTAATTTCAGCAACTGATTCCGTGCTTGCCCATATATTCAAAGCAAAGTTCTCGCGAGCCGGATTCGGCGAAACATTCGCACGCAAATCGGAGGAAATATCATTTACCCCGCTCGGGTCCGGTTTAATTGTGAAATGTCGGATTTCAGACCAATCGCTTCTGCCGACTTCATTAATTGCCAGAACACGCCAGAAATACGTTACTTCATATTGCGAAGAAATAAAACTGTGAACCGGTTTAACCAGATTTGGTTCGTCCAAAATCAAGCTTTCATCGGCAAAATCTTCCGAAGTGGCAACCTGCAGATAATACTGATCGCAAGTCTCGACCGAACCCCAAGTAAATTCTACAAACATTTCATGATTTTCGGCACCATTTGCCGGAGAAACGAGTGTAGGAGCTTTCGGCAGAGTAGCCGTTGTACGGAACGAACGAACCGGTGCGAAATCGGATTGCCCGATTTGATTAACACCCGCAACAGTCCAATAATATGTTGTATATTGCTTCAGTCCGTTTAATGTGTAAGTAGTTCCTTCGATATCGCTTTCGCGGGCGACTACATTTGTAAGTCTGACATCCGAAGCAACTATAATTTCATAAGTTTCGGCGCCTTCTGCCGCTGACCATTGGAATTCCACATCGAGCGGAACTTTTACCTCGCCAACTGCCGGATAAATCAATTCCGGTGTAGATGCAGATTTGCCGGTTGTCGTAAATGAAAATACTTCCGACCAGTTGCTCGTGCCGCCATTGCCGTTTGCACGGGCACGCCAGAAATATTCAGTTTCGTAGTTTAAGCCCATAATCGACGCAATTGTACCGGAAAGTTTATAATACGACGCAACAATATTTGCAGTTGCAAACTCTGCGTCAGTCGCTACCTGTACATCGTATTTTTCGGCAGCAGGAACGCTCTCCCACTCTAAATTCACTGTCGTGGAAATTTTGTCGGCACCGTTTTCCGGATAAGTCAAAATCGGCGATTGCAATTTAGTGTGGAACGAATAAACTTCCGACCACATGCCGTTGCAGTTCAGTGCATTCAAAACTCCGACCCTCCAATAGTAAATAGTATTCGATTCGGGAAGATTTACATCAATTGTATTTGCGCGAACAGTGTCTGTAGAGACTCTGCCATCGTTACTAAAATTCTGCGAAGTCGAAACTTGTACGATATATTCTTCTTCCGGATATTCGCAAGTCCATTTTAAAGTAGTTGTCAAATCGCATGCTTCGGGAGCATTATTCGCCGGTGAAATCAGTGGAACTTCATTAAAAGTAGTATTATAATGATATTGATCTGACCAATCGCCAATATTTCTGCTATCCTCGCCTCTGACTCTCCAATAGTACGTAGTCAAGCCGGAGGGAACATTCGCAATCGCGGTTGTGTCATTAATGCCTGTTATGCTTGTTACGATGTCGTCAAAGTCTGCCACCGTACTGATCTGCAACGTATAAGCACGAGCAGTCGGAATCGCATGCCAGAGGAACTCGGTAGCCTTCGAAATACATTCAGCGTCCATGTTCGGCGAAATCAAAGTCGTAACCGGGAATTTTGTCGTAAAACTCGAAACCGGAGTCCAGTCTGAGGTGCAGCCTACTACCACTGCATTCACACGCCAATAATATGTTTTATTTAAATCAAGTCCGGATAGCGTAAAAGCCGGAGTTGCGAGATTTTGCACATTGATAAACGGCTCGCTCATGTCGCTGTTTTCGCTAACCTGTAGACCGAACGATTCATGCTCGAGATCATAATTCCAATAAAGCGTAAGCGCCGGCTCTACGCCGGATTGCCCATCGAGCGGCACATCGCACACCGGTGCTTTATATGCTGTGGCGAATTTTCGCGTTGCAGTCCAATCGCTCGAGCAACTTTCACGCATAACCGTGCACATCCGCCAGTAATAATTTTTGTTATTTTCCGGTGCCTTCCAGTCAAAATAGTCTCTGTAGCGGATTACCGTATCCAGTCTTATTATATTAGTATTAAAACTTGATGAATCAGCTATTTGCAGACGATATCTGAGCGAAGTGTCCGGACGCACCCACGAAAAGTGAATATCGGTCTGGAGGCATCCCTGCATATCGAGTGGCAGAAGTTCGGTCGGCTCGCTCTGTTTCGTCTTAAAAGTCTGAACGTCCGAGGTATCGATAACGCCGTTTTCAAAATGAACAATCACACGCCACCAATATTTTGTATAATAATTCGGCAAATTTACCGTGGCATACGTTGTATTGATTTCGTTATTAAAAACCGGCGTAGTCAAGCCGGCATCGCTGAAAATCTGCAAGTCGTAGCCGTTAATCAGAACTTCCTGCTGCCAGACAAACATGTACTCTTTCGATACACAACTATCCTTATCAGCCGGCTGCAGTAATGTCGGACGATTCGGCACAGCATGAGCCGAAGTTCCGCATATCGCAAACAGCACTAATAGAAGCAAGCTGCGCACAATTGCTTTCTGTAAATTTCTCATAATTTCCCTAAACTTTATTTAATAATACAATTTGCCTAAAATACATGAATTACAAAATTATCAAATTTTTTGCAAATAATCAATACTTTTTCAATTATAGCGGAATAAACTGCAATAGCCCGCTTTAGTCGCTTCACCACCCACCGAAAAATATCACCTCCAAAAATACGTCATTTAGTTTTACGAATTTTCCACTATAAGCAAGGCAAAAAATGAACAAGGGTAAAATTTTGGGCGTTCTTCAGGTGTTGCTGCTGGTGCTAACCATAAACATCTTTGCTGCAGACGGCACTAAAAAATTCCTTATCGACGATTTCAAGTTAATCGCTCTATTAGACGGGAATAACCCGATGCCCGCCGCACTTTTTAGCGATGCAGAGCCGGCAGTGATTGCCGAACTGCTTCCAAACGGTACTGCCGCTGCTTCGGTAAATGTATTTCTCGTGCAAAAAGACGGCAAAAACATACTTTTCGACGCGGGAAACGGTGCCGCTCACGGTGGTAAACTCATCGAGAGACTTGCCGACGCCGGAGTAAAGCCGGAGGAAATCGACATGATTTTCATGACTCACCTACATCCGGACCATATCGGCGGACTGCTGAATAAAGGGAAAGTCGTTTTTGCAAATGCCGAGTTATACGTCGCGGACGCTGAATGCAACGGCTGGAGCGGCGACAAGGTGCCCGCCGCAATGCGCAACATGATTAATGGGGTGCTCAAGGCATATTCCGCAAAACTTCACCGCTTTGACTTCGACGAGACTTTGCCCTGCGGAATCAAGCCTGTTGCCGCATTCGGTCACTCGGCAGGTCATACGGTTTATGAATTGGGCAACTTGGTCGTTATCGGCGACGTTCTGCACGCCGCGGTATTGCAAATTCCGCATCCGGAGTATTGCTCCCGCTACGACGCCAATAAAAAGCAGTCAATCGAATCCAGACTGAAAATCTACAAATATATAGCAGACAATCATAAATTCACTGCCGCATCTCACATGCCGTTTCCCGGTGTCCTGACCGACAAGGAATCTGAAATATTCAAGCGCTAAGCAATCCACTTGTATTTTGCTTCATGGAATTGTGATTTTTCTAAAAAAAAGCAAAGGCGACATAAATATCGCCTTTGGTGAATAATTACCCGAATCCGTGGCGGGCTTAATCGTTTAAATAATAATCCACAGAAGTTACGACGCGAACTTTCTGGATATGCTTGGTAAATTCGTCGCGATAATCGACAGAAAATTGTCCCTGCGAAGCGGATCGGATTTTCCCGAGTTTGCTCTCGGAGTCTTCGGCAAATTTCTGTGCTGCCTCGCGTGCATTACGAGTAGCTTCGGCGATCATTTTCGGTTTTATTTCGTTCAATTTCGTAAATTGATAAATTGCTTGATGTGCGTAATCGCTCTGAAGAGCAACTCCCTGCTTGATAAGTTCAAGTTTAGAAGTGGCAATCTCGCGTGCCTTGTCGACTTTATCGGTCGAAAGAGTAATCACAGATGTCAGCATGTAGCGCGAATTGAAATTTTCGCGATATTCGTTGGTGGATAAATCACGAACTTCCGGTTCGGAAAGAGTGATTTCATCTTTCGAAATTCCGTGCGACAACAGGAAATCCATGATTTTTTTATTTTTCGCACCGATTGTCGCATAAAGTTCCTCGAGCGAATTTCCCGGCTCGGTATAGAGGAACGGCATAATCACGTGATCGGCTTTAACTTCCTTTTCTGCCAAGCCCTTAACAGTAACGTAACGTTCCTTGTCCGCGAAACTTTGCAGTCCGGATCTGATGCTGCAGCCCAGAACGATGATTCCGACCATAATCAGTGCCGCCGCCAAAACTTTTTCGTTTTTCAACATTTCTTTCCTTAGAATAAAATTTAACACACTAAAAAGACACCGCCGTATTATATATATTGTTGTAATTCGCAAATTATTATTTCGCATGTCAAAAAAAATATTTCCAAGCATAGCGTGTCTTTATATTATCATTTTTGTGTGATTTTTGAGATAAATTACTTCATGTATCGCTATTTTTTAATATTCGCAGGAACTCTTGCGCTGACCTCGTGCAGCGAGTCAGTCCATGATTATTTGCTCGACGGCAACGCTGATTTTGCAGATTCTAATTATACTGCCGCCGCTGAAAAATACGCCAACGCTGTGCGTATGGACAACAAGGCTTTCAATCCGATTTATAATCTAGGTTGCTCATATTATGCAAAACGCGACTATAATAAAGCCGCAGATGCTTTCGCACAAGCACTCGAAATTTCCGACGAAACCGGAAATATGGGCATGGCATACTATAATCTCGCAAACTCGTATTTCAGAATGTCGCAGGATTCGGCAAAAGTTAATCCTCTGCTCGCTTTCGAATATCTCAATAAATCCCTGAACGGATATAAAAACGCAATGATTAAGTTGCCGAACGATCAAAACGCAAAAATGAATTATCTTTTTGTGAAAAAAATCCTCGAAAATATGCCGAAGGACGATAAAACCGAAAAATACAAGAATTTAATGGATCAAGAGAAGCAACTCGATAAACAAAAAGAAGAACTCGACAAGCAACAAAAACAACTTGACAAAGAAAAACAGCAAAACGCCGAGCAAAACAAACAAGATCAACAAACTCAAAACGAACAACAACAAAAACAGGAACAACTCGACCAACAAAAAAAGAATATAGATCAGCAAAAGCAGGATATTGACCAACAGAAAAAACAAATGCAGGAAGAAAATCGCAAGCAAGATCAACAGCAGAACCAGCAGAATCAGCAGGGCGATAATCAGAAGCAGGAACAGCAAAACAGCGAGCAGAACAAACAAAATCAACAACAAAGTCAGCA
>JAQUZU010000037.1:14132-17264 GCA_028691175.1 Candidatus Kapaibacterium sp.
CAAAAGCAAAATTCGCAGCAGAGTCAACAGCAGTCGCAGCAAGACAAAGCACGCGAAAAGCAGAAGTCTGACCTCGAGAAAAAAATCGATAAAGCAAAACAGGACTACAAAAACGAAAATTCCAAGCTCGAAAAGGAACAGCAAAAACTCGAAAGCGAGCAAAATAAATTGCAACAACAAAAACAGCAGGCACAAAATGCAAAAGGCAACGACAAAAAGCAACAGGACGCAAAGGCAAAGCAGCAAGAACAAAAGACCAAGCAACAGCAGCAGGCGACCAACAAGCAGGAACAAAAAGTAGAAAACCTGAAAAAGAATATTCAAAAAATGCAGATGCAACTTGCCGAGATGCAGAAAAATTCGCCACAATCCGGCAAGCAACAGGGAGCACAGATGATGCAGATAAAGCCCTCGAATGCGAAAATTAAGCCGGAAGAGGCTGCAACCATGCTACAGACAATCACCGACGACGAAAAGCAATTGCAGAAAAATCTGAAAAAGAAAAATCGTACCGGTCAAGGCACGGCAAAGAAAAAATGGTAAAATAAAGGGACGCGAAATCGCGTCCCTTTATTTTTGCGTTAGTCCGAATTCGGAGAACCGGATTTTTGCTGTATATCTATTACCATTTATCCGGATTTGCAAGATATTCGTTGATGGCTGCAGCGGCTTTTCTGCCGGCACCCATCGCAAGAATAACTGTTGCACCGCCGGTTACGATATCGCCACCCGCGAAGACACCTTTTTTGTTTGTCTTCATTGTTTCTTCATCTACTACGATATTCCCGCGTTTGTTGAGTTCGAGATCCGGAGTAGTACGTGCGATAATCGGGTTTGAACCGTTACCGATTGCAACGACTGCGACATCTACTTTTTCTTCCGTTATTGCACCTTCGATTGGTACAGGACGTCTTCTGCCGGAAGCATCAGGCTCGCCGAGTTCGCATTGCTGCAGAACCATAGAATAGATATAGCCTTTTTCGTCGCCCTTAAATTCAAGCGGAGCCATAAGCGTACGGAATTCTACTCCCTCTTCCTTTGCGTGATTAACTTCTTCTTTTCTCGCCGGCATTTCTGCTTCACTTCTACGATAGAGAATCATCGCACGCTCAGCGCCGAGACGAAGCGAAGTTCTAACGGCGTCCATTGCGGTGTTTCCGCCGCCGAATACGGCTACAGTTTTACCTTTAATGTCGAAAATCGGAGTATCGTTCTCCGGGAATTTATATGCTTTCATCAAGTTAACGCGTGTAAGATATTCGTTAGACGAATAAACGCCGTTGAGTTGTTCACCCGGAATATTCATAAAGTACGGCAAACCGGCACCAACTGCTACAAATACAGCGTCATACTCTGCGAGCAATTCGTCGATTGTGTCGCTCATGCCGATTACCGAGTTTGTCTCGATTTTAACACCGGCTTTTACGAGAGCATCAACTTCTGCTTTTACGATGTCTTTCGGCAAACGGAATTCAGGAATTCCATAAATCAATACACCGCCTACTTCGTGCAATGCTTCGAAAAGTGTTACATCGTGTCCGGAAGCAATCAAATCGCCGGCACAGCTCAGACCTGCAGGACCGCCACCTACGACAGCAACTTTTTTACCGGTTTTCGGTTTTACTACCGGCGGACGAACTCCGAAGTGTTCTCTTTCATAATCTGCAGCGAATCTCTCGAGATTTCCGATTGCTACCGATTTTCCGTTTTTCGCAAGGATGCAATTATTTTCGCACTGTTTTTCTTGCGGGCAAACGCGTCCGCATACAGCCGGCAAGGCACTATCTTGCTTCAAGATTTTTGCTGCTTCTTCGAAATTTTCGTTTGCAATTTCTGCGATGAACTCCGGAATTTTAATATTCACCGGACACCCTTTTACGCAACCAGGATTTTTGCAGGAGATACATCTGTTTGCTTCTTCGACTGCCATTTCCTGCGTATAGCCGCAATTTACTTCTTTGAAGTTATGGGCACGAACTTTCGGATCCTGTTCCGGCATATCGTGGCGAGGGATTGCCATACGTTCTTTCGGTGTTAGTTTTGACATTTTTCTGCCTCCTGTGCCATGCGTTCTAAATTACAAACGTGTCTTTCGAGCGAATTTTTCTCTTGCGGATTATACATTCTGTTACGCTGTGTCAATACTTCGAAGTCGACTTGGTGAGCATCGAATTCCGGTCCGTCTACGCATACAAATACCGTTTTATTGTCGACAATTGCACGGCAACCGCCGCACATGCCTGTACCATCAACCATAATCGGATTGAGAGAAACCATTGTTTTAATTCCATACGGGCGAGTAACTTCTGCAATTGCACGCATCATCGGAACAGGGCCGATTGCAAGTACGAAATCTATTTTCTTGCCTGAGTCGATAATTTCCTGCAACTTTGTAGTTACAAAGCCGTGATAGCCATACGAACCGTCATCTGTAGTCGGATAGAGTGTATCGCAGACTTCGTTCATTTCTTTTTCGAGGATAATATATTCTTTAGATTTTCCTCCGATAATTCCGATTACTTCGTTTCCGGCTTCTTTCAGAGCTTTTGCAGTCGGATATGCAATTGCAGTACCTACACCGCCGCCAACGCTTACTGCCGTACCGAAGTTTTCGATATGCGACGGTTTACCCAATGGTCCAACTATATCTTGGATATAATCACCGGTTTCGAGTGCGTTGAGCGTCTTCGTAGTTTTACCGATTCCTTGTGCGATAATCGTGATAGTACCGTCTTCGATATTCGAATCGGCAATCGTCAGCGGAATACGTTCGCCTTCGGGCAATACTCGAAGAATAACAAACTGTCCGGCTTTGCGTTTTAGCGCAATCTTCGGAGCCTCGATACGGAACAATTTAGTATCCGGACCGAGTTTTCTTGCTTCAATAATCTTGTTCATTGTTTATTCTCTTATTCCATATATATAATGTTGTTAATTTCCCGTCAGAGAATGAATTTTTTCGACTCGGAGCATGTGGCGTCCGCCCTCAAATTCTCCGTCCAGGAATACACTGATAATTTCTTTTGCGGTCAGTAGGTCAATAAATCTGGCACCAAGTGTCAATACGTTTGCATTATTATGCTTTCTGGCAAGCAACGCGATTTCCGGCGAATAGCAATTTGCCGCACGGAT
>JAQUZU010000038.1:0-14916 GCA_028691175.1 Candidatus Kapaibacterium sp.
GTTCAGTCAAGATGATAAATTCGGTCGAATCGCATTTCTTTGCGAAATCGAGAATAGCTTTTGTCGATCCTACAAAATCGGCATAACCCAGCAGATTTTCCGGACATTCCGGATGTGCCAAGATTGGTGCGTAGAGATTTTCTCGCTGAATTTTCTTAAGCGATTCTTCCGAAAATACATTATGCACTTCGCAGCTGCCATCCCACAAAACCATATTTCTGTCGCATTTTTTATTCAGATAAGCGCCCAGATTTTTGTCCGGTGCAAAACATATTTTTTCGTCTTTCGGCAGCGAATTGATTATTTTTTCCGCATTCGAAGATGTACAAATAATATCGGACATTGCCTTCACCTGTGTCGAGCAATTTACATAACTAATCACGGTGTGATCCGCATGAGCCTCGCACCACAAGCGGAATTCTTTTTCCGGGGCGGAATCTGCAAGCGAACATCCGGAATTCAGATCCGGCAATAATACAATTCGCTGCGGATTGAGGATTTTAGCCGTTTCCGCCATAAAATGAACGCCGCAAAACAAAATCACATCTGCATCAGTGCTTTTTGCCCGCTGAGCAAGGGCAAGCGAATCACCCAAGAAATCTGCAACTTCCTGTATTTCATCGGGTTGATAATAATGAGCAAGAATTACCGCGTTACGCTGCTTGCGTAATTCGTTTAATCGTTTAATTTTATCTTCCATTATCAATGTCGTATTTCTATAAAAGATACAAGACGAAAAAAATTATATAATATTGCACAAAAATCCGCAATATCTGCAAGTTGCTTTCGTCTTACTTAAAGCGATATTTCGTCTTACTTAAACAAAAACATTAAGTAGGCGTTTGAGATCAAAAAATCGCTTTATCAAATACCTTGAGAATATGAGAAACAAAAGAAAACACGAAAGAATGCGGGATTGGCACCAAGAGAGCAATAACGGTGCACGGGACGAAGAAATGCACGGACATTTCTGCAGGCACGCCTCCGGACATTTCCGCTCGCATATGTGCGAACACAATCGAGAGCACGTAAACGAGTGGCAGCACAATAAAACGCTTGCCGACATTCCGGAAGGGCAGGAATGCGTAATCGTAAAAGTGAACGGACACGGCGGATTTCGATATCGCGTTATGGAACTTGGTTTTGTCAAGGGCGAGAAAATCACCGTACTAAAAAATGCTCCTTTGCTCGATCCAATCGAATATAAAGTGATGGAAAGCCACATTTCCCTGCGGCGAAACGAGGCACGGCATATCGAAGTCGTAAGCGTATCCGAAAGCATGAACGACGATCAATACTTGTTCAACGGAACAATCTCCGAGCAAGTGCAAAATAAAATCAAAGAAATCACCAAAACCATTACCGTTGCGCTTGTCGGCAATCCAAATTGCGGGAAAACTTCGTTTTTCAATCACGCAACGGGGTTGCGGGAGCATGTCGGTAACTACAGCGGCGTAACTGTTTCGTCAAAAGTCGGGACTTTTTACCATAAGGGCTATACCATAAACTTGGTAGATTTGCCGGGTACATATTCAATTACCGAATATACGCCGGAAGAGCTCTACGTCCGCGAATACATCACTGAACATCATCCGGATGTCGTCCTTAATATTGTTGATTCGACTAATCTTGAGCGAAATTTATATTTAACCACGCAATTAATCGACATGAACGTCCGTATCGTCATGGCATTGAACATGTATGACGAATTGAAAAAGAGCGGTGCTACATTAGATGCAACACAACTCGAAAATATGCTCGGCTTTCCGTGCGTCCCGACCACGGCGAGCACCGGCGAGGGAATTGATCACATCCTCGACCATATTATCACGGTATATGAAGAGTGCGAAGAAGTAACAAAGCACATACATATTAATTACGGTACGGATATAGAAAATGCAATTAACCAAATTAAATCGCTAATTTTAAATCATAAAGAAATTGCCGTGGACTTTCCGTTCCGATATGTCGCAATAAAATTGCTCGACAATGACTCGGTTACGCTTCGGCATTTATCGCAAAATCTGCAAGATATTACCGAAATTCGAAATATTATCGACAGATGCCGTGCAAAAATCGAAAAAGAATACGGCGAGGATACTTCGAGTGTCATTACAAATGCAAAATACGGATTTATTCGCGGTGCACTAAAGGAAACCCTGCAGAAATCCAAGACTAACCGAAACGAACTCTCGTACGCAATCGATGTTGTTCTGACAAACAGATGGCTCGGCTTCCCGATATTGGTGCTGTTTTTATTCGTAATGTTTCAAGCAACTTTCAACCTCGGAGCATATCCGCAGAGTTGGATCGAAGCCGGAGTTGGTTTGCTTGGCAGCGGAATGCGAATCCTGCTCGGCACGGGAATTCTCTCAGACCTGATTGTCGACGGAATTATTGCAGGCGTTGGCGGCGTGTTGGTTTTCCTGCCAAATATTTTGATTTTGTTTTTCTTCATATCGCTACTCGAAGATACCGGCTACATGGCACGCGCGGCATTCATAATGGATAAAATCATGCATCGAATGGGCCTGCACGGGAAGTCTTTTATCCCGCTTCTTACCGGATTCGGGTGCGGCGTTCCTGCAATCATGGCAACTCGCACACTCGAAAACCCCAAAGACCGCATAATTACGATTATGGCGATTCCTTTCATGTCCTGCTCTGCCCGCTTGCCGGTTTACCTGCTTTTTGTTTCGGCATTTTTCAAGACAAATCAGGGACTGATTTTGATGTCGATTTATTTAATCGGAATAATGATGTCTGTCTGCACGGCACTTTTGCTCAAAAAAACACGCTTCAAGACGAACTCGGAGCAATTTGTAATGGAACTTCCTCCATATCGCATTCCGACCGTCCGTAACACTTTGCTACACATGTGGAGCAAAGCCGTTCAATATTTGCGAAAAATGGGAACCGTAATTCTTACGGCGTCGATAATAATCTGGCTATTAAACTATTTTCCGACCTCGAGCGAGAAAACGCAGCACATTGATGCTCAAATTACATCGGTTAAATCTGCTCCGAATATGTCCGAAAGCGATAAAAATGCAGCAATTGCCAAATTTGAACTTGAAAAGGCAGCGCTCCATAGCGAAAATTCATATATCGGACAAATCGGTCATTTCATCGAGCCGGCAGTAAAGCCGTTAGGCTTCGACTGGCGTATGGGCGTCAGCATTCTGACCGGTAGTGCCGCAAAAGAGATTATCGTATCGTCGATGGGAATCTTATATCAAGCAGATCAAAGTGCGGACGAAAATTCCGATCGCTTGGTTACGGCGCTTCGCTCGCACCGCGAAAACAACGATTCGCCGTTTATCACGCCTCTCGTCGCATATTCTTTCATGCTTTTTGTGTTGCTGTATTTCCCGTGTATTGCTGTTGTTTTGGCAATTGCTCGCGAGACTAATTGGCGCTGGTCAATATTCTCTATCATCTACACAACAGGCACAGCTTGGCTTGTATCATTTTTGGTATTTCAAATTGGGAGTTTATTTTAATACTTTGTGGAGAGGATTATGAGCGACGCACTTCAAGGAATTATTGTAGCAATTATTTGTATCGCAGCAATAATCGTTGTACTTAGAAAGATTTTTTCAAAACGCAGCAACGACTGCTCATGCGGAAGTGAAACTGGACAGTGCCATAAAAATTACGATTGCGAAAATCCGGAATGCAGAAACTGCATCTACAAATCTTCGCAATCGCATAAAAAATAGCACACTTAACCGGATGTTTAGTGTCCGAATGTTATCGGCAAAGAAAGTTTAGGCACATTCTTCTTTTTAAGAGTATTCTTTTTACCGGAATTCTCTTCGCCGTCATTGTAGAAATCTTTTTCGCACATCATCTTAGCGACTCGTAGTGCTTCTTTGTCAAAAACCGGATTTATGCCGTTTTTAATTGTTGGTGAGTGCAGCAAACCGTCTTCATCCACATAAAATTCAACAATCACCTGCCCGCTTACACGCGTTGCTTCTGCTTCCTTCGGATAATTCACGTTTTCATTCATAAATTTTTTGATTGCGTTACCATCATATTTCAGCACATCCGGTTTGTAAGCACTGTTTTCCAAATCTAATGCCAGAAAACTATTCCGAAACTGCGCCTGAAGTTCAACTGCATTTCCGAAATACATTTTCACCGGAACCGAATAATAATATTCTCCTTTAATTTCGGAGCCGTCCTGCGGTCTAAATTTAAAAATTTGCGAGGAATATTTATTATATTTGTCAACAAAGATAGCGACGCATTCATCAAATTCTTTCCCGAAAGAATTTCGCCACCCATCGTCCAGACACAGTCTCAATTTGCGATATCCGAGCATTTTGCCGTTATTGTCTAGCACTATGCGCATTGAAATTCCAATGTTTTTATAGCCCATTTGTTTTAATGAATTGGGCAACGGTTGATCCCCAAATTTGTCCTGCACGCTTGAATAGTCCCTATTGAAAACAAATGTCCCCGCAGGCACGACGTTCCCTTCTGCATCGCAATAGATATAGCCTTCATTCCATTTTTCGTAAAAGTTCAATAGTTGGTCTATCAAATCTTTTTTCCCGTCGGCAATGAATTTTTTGGGCAATGTTTGTTCTTTTCGGTTTTGCTCGTATTTAAACTTGTCAAGTTCTTTGTTTGATTCGTTATTGCAGGAAAATGCAATCACTACCAGCACTGCCATCGGCAGGCATAATGCATATTTTATTAAAAGTTTCTTCGACTTATCAGCACTTCTCAGCATTTTTAACCTCTTGTATATTAATTTATTTGATTTATTCGCGAAAGAATTAACAGGAGTGAAAAAAAAGTCCGGGTACGATTGTCGCAAAAGTAAATTTGAATATTGTGTTAGATTATAACCTCCATTGATTACCGAACAATCCGTTGTAAATTCGTGATTCTCTTGCAGAAATTTCTCAATTGCATATATCAGCGGATTTATCCAAAAAATTGATTTCATTACACATAAGAACAACAAATCAACCGAATGCAGACTATGTATGTGTTCTTTTTCGTGCGTCAGAATTGCGGAAAAATCAGGGCTGTTAAATGTTTCCTCATTGACATACACCGTTGTCAGGAATGAAAACGGAACTTTCACTTTGGAAATTGCAAGCGTACTTCCTTCATACTTAATTATGCGTGAAGCATGTTTCAATTGAATTATTAGCACTAACATCCAACCGTGATAAAGCAATATTATCAAGGAAATCGAACAATAAATAATCAATAGAACATCCGTCTCCGCCGAACTATTCTCTGAGATTTGCTCTTTTGTGCTTGATTCGGAAATAATTTGTTCGGACAGATTATTCGATGGCGCTTCAAAAGTTTGTATTGGTTTCTCATTTAGAAATAACCCCTCGGAAACTTCCTCCAATTGCGAACGAATTTCAATCGGAGGAACGGATTCCGATGTAATATCAAAACTAAAAAACGGAATAAGTAACGATAGTAATAAGATACCAAGCAGAAATATTCTATTAAGCAAATAGAACTTTGAGCGACGGAAAAATACAAAGTAAATTACCGCGAACACCAACATAAAAAGTGATGATTCTAATATATAACCGAATAAATCGCTCATTTATTTCTACCCTTGCATAAAGATTTGTTTCGTTGCCTGCTTCCGTTATTCTTTGGAAATTGTATCACTGTCAATAGTTGCTTCCTTTTCGGAAATTAGTTGTCTGATATTTTCTAGTTCTTCAATCGATAATTCACCATCTTTGGCAAAAAACGATACCATCCTGCAATATGAATTTTCAAAGTATTTCGCTACAAAAGTTTTCATGGAATTCCGTGCATAATCTGCTTTTGTAACGTTAGGAAAATACATGTTGCTGTTACCATAAGTCTTGTGAGAGACAAATCCCTTGTTTTCCAGAATCCTTATTACTGTCGCAACAGTCGTCGAAGCCGGCTTCGGCTCAGGAAACTTAGAAATTACGTCTCTGACAAATCCTTCTTTCAAATCCCAAAGGATTTGCATTACTTGTTCTTCTGCTCTTGTTAACTCTTTCATGACTACAAAAATACAAAAAAGAATTTAATATGCAACTATTTTTTTAGTTTTTCATCTAATTTTTTAGTTGCTAATCTTTTTACCGAATATTATTAGTGCATTCAGCGTTATGAATTATATTCAGCATATCGCGAACGGCTTGTTCAATTCCGGTATATACACTGTGTGCCAGAATTGAATGGCCGATGCTGAACTCGCGAAATTCGCGAATTTGACACATCAAAGCCGTGTTCGAATATGTCAAACCGTGTCCGCCGACAATCACAAGCCCGCAAGATTTTGCGTACTTCGCCCCGGATTTCAATTTCTCGAACTCTTCCATCATCTTTTGCCCGCGAGCATTCGAATAAGCTCCGGTATGAAGTTCGACTATATCCGCATTTACGGCAACGCAAGCATCGATTTGCTTTTGATCCGGCTCAATAAAATAGCTGACTTCGATATTTTTTTCGTGCATCATATCGGATAATTTCTTAAATTTTTCTATACTTCCGGCAACATCCAGCCCGCCTTCAGTAGTTAATTCCGCACGTTTTTCCGGAACAATCGTAACCAAATCCGGAATCACATCGCGTGCAATTGCGATAATTTCGTCACTTGCCGCCATTTCAAGGTCCAAACGCGTCTGAATAGTCTCGCGAAGACGATAGACATCTCTGTCCTTTATGTGGCGACGATCCTCGCGCAAATGGCACACAATCCCCGTAGCTCCGGCGATTTCCGCTTTTACAGCCGTCGTAACCGGGCACGGTTCAGTTCCACCGCGTGCATTTCGCAATGTCGCGGCATGGTCTATATTTACATTTAAAGTTATCATTTAAGTTCCTTGGTTTTATTTGATATTTTCGGCAAGATTTCTGCCATATTCCCGCATTTCTGCAAGGACATCATCGTCCGGATTCCAGAGTGCTTTCGCTCCTTCATTTATCAATTCGAATCCTGCTTTTTCAAATTTTTCGTTTAATATTTTAATTCCGACCGGGCTCCATCCGTAACTGCCGAATGAAGCAGCTTTTTTACCTTTCAAGCCAAAGCCGGCAATTTCCCCAAGAACGGCGGCAACGCTCGACAAAACTCCGTTATGAACCGTAGGCGAACCTGCAAGCACAAGTTTCGACGCGAAAATTTCCGTTACGATACGACTTTTTTCTGTTTTTGCGGCATTATAAATATTCAGTTCGAAATCCGGCAGAATATCCGCAATTCCTTCGGCAATTGCCTCCGCCATTTTTCGCGTGCTCTGATACATTGAATCGTAAATAATTGTTACTTTATCTTCTAAATACGATTTCGCCCATTTGTCGTATAGTTCGACTATTTCGGTGATATTTTCATCCCACATCACGCCGTGCGACGGGCAAATATAATCAATCGGCAGGCTTAGAGTAAGTATTTCGGCAATTTTTTTGGCTACTTTTTGCGAATATGGCGCAACAATATTTGCATAATACTGCAAGGCTTCATCTAGCAAAACTGCCTTGTCGGACTTCGACGAAAACATTTTCGCATTCGCATAGTGCTGTCCGAACGCGTCATTTGAGAACAAGATATTGTCATTTGTCAGATAAGTCATCATCGAATCAGGCCAATGAATCATTGCCATTTCCACAAATACAAGGTTTCTCGTGCCGATTTTCACAATATCGCCGGTCTTCACCGGCATCATTTTCCAATCTTTGTGGTAATAACCTTTGATTGATTTCATTCCGGCATTTGTACAAATAATAGTTGCATTTTTGCAATGCTCCATAAGTTTCGGCAATGCACCGCTGTGATCCGGTTCAGCATGATTTACAACTACATAACTGATCTCATTTAAGTCGATCATACGCTGCAACTGTTCAATGTATTCATCTGCAAACGCCCCATGAACAGTATCTATAATTACGTTTTTTTCATCTCTTATCAAGTATGAATTATACGAACTTCCGCGCGGAGTGGAAAGTTCTTCGCCGTGAAAATTACGTAGTTCCCAATCGATTTTTCCGCACCACTGCACGTTTTTTTTAATATCTATTGTCATCTCTTTTCCCCAAATTTAATATAACTATTACGCATATAATCACGATTATCATATTAGATTATTTTATCTGCAATATTTTTAAACTGCATACACAACCATATAATAAAGTTATAAAAAGCACGGACAATATTTCATGTTAATATCATATAACACGTATATTTTTTAAAAACTTATCTAATTTTCTCAAAACCGGATTCAGAATAAAACATCATAAAAACAACGATATATAACCATACAACAAATTCAATATTTCTCTTGGATATAAAAATATTGTTTCTTAATTTGCATTTTTACAATTCTATCAGAATAATCATAAACAACGGGAGCAACAAATCTATGGGTCAAACAGTAGTTCAAAAAATCTTGGCAAAAGCCTCCGGACGCGAAAAAGTCGAAGTCGGCGAAATCGTCGAACCGAAAGTATCACTCGCAATGTCGCATGAAAACGGTGCTTTAGTCATTAACCAATTCAATGAAATTTTTAATGGAACAGGCAAAACGGCAAAAGTCTGGGACAGCGACCGCATCGCTCTGATTTTCGATCACAGAGTGCCCGCGGAAAGTTCTAAAACAGCTACCAACCAGATGAAAATCAGACAGTTTGTAAAAGCTCAAGGCATCAAAAAATTCCACGATATGCGTGGCGATGAAATGGGCGTGTGCCACCAAATCCTGCCAGAGTATGGCTATGTTCGTCCGGGATATGTAGTCTGCGGAACCGACAGCCACACTACGAGCCACGGTGCACTCGGTGCATTTTCGTTTGGAATTGGTGCCACCGAAATGGCATCAGTCTGGACTCTCGGCACAGCACTTAACGTGCCGGTACCACCAACAATAAAAGTAGTCGTAACAGGCAAATTGCCTAAATACGTCGAGCCGAAAGACCTTATTTTATATTTGATCGGGAAAATTTCCGCCGAAGGTGCAAACTTTAAAGTAATCGAATTCCACGGAGACACAATCAAAAATATGCCGACCTCCGGGCGCCTGACTATTTGCAACATGGCTGTAGAAGCCGGAGCAACCTCCGGAATAGTCCCGGGCGACTCCGAAACAGTACGTTTCCTCCGCGAAGAAGCTAACGTTACCGACGAAATTGACCTCGTAGAACCGGACAGCGACGCAGTTTATGACTCTATTGTCGAAATAGATGCAAGCAAACTCTCTCCGCAAATCGCTTGTCCGCACACAGTTGATAACGTAAAACCTATCGACGAACTCCTCGGAATGCACGTCGATCAAGTTGTCATAGGCTCCTGCACAAACGGACGCCTCGATAACCTTAAAACTGCCGCAGAAATTATGAGCGGCAAAAAAGTTGCACGCGGCACCCGCATGCTGGTCTTCCCGGCAAGCGGTAAAATCTATCGCGAAGCGCTTAAACAAGGCTATTTACTGACACTTATGGAAGCCGGGGCGCTAATTGCAAATCCGGGCTGCGGACCATGTCTCGGCGTACATCAAGGTGCTCTCGGCGATGGCGAGAAGGCACTTTCTACCACAAACCGAAATTTCAAAGGACGCATGGGCAATCCAAATTCTGAAGTATATTTATGCTCGCCGGCGACCGCCGCTGCAAGTGCATTAACCGGCGTCGTAACCGACCCGAGAAAGGAAACAAAATAATGAGCAAAGTAATATATAAACTCGGCGAAGACATATCGACCGACATAATTTATCCCGGACGCTTTATGGCAACCGTTCTGCCAAGCGAAACGCCACAATTCGCTTTCATGGATTTAAAAGATTTGAATAAAATGTTGGTAAACAAGGAAGTTCCGAAGGGCAGCATTATTGTTGCCGATAAAAATTTCGGGTGCGGCTCCTCTCGCGAGCAGGCTGTTTCTACGCTGAAAGGGCACGAAGTAGTGATAATTGCAAAGAATTTTGCCAGAATTTTCACGCAAAACAGCGTAAATTTGGGGCTTCAGCTTGTAATTTGCCCGAAAATCGAGGCAAATGTAGGCGATGAACTCGAAGTAAGCGACAACAAAGTAATTAATAAAACTACAGGAAAAACTTTCGAAGTTATTCCGAATCATCCCGCCCAGCAGGCAATAATCGATGCCGGCGGGCTTATACCATATACACGCCAAAGACTTATGGCAAAGAGCTAACAAAACAAATGTAGAGACGATTTAACACATCGTCTCTACGCATTTTTAGGAGTTTGCTACCTGCAAATCAAAAATTTATCAAAATAAGTTTTTCCCGCAATGTCAAACGAAATGTAATACACGCCGTTTGGATAGCTGCAAAGATTAATCATATTGTCATATTCTGTAAATTTTGCGTATCTGTTTCCGGCGGCATCTGTTATTACCAAGTTCAGAATTTCCGCGTTATCAGGCGAATTTATTGAAATCATATCGCCAATTTCTGCAATCTTATATGGCTTATTAAATGAATTTTCGGCGGAGCTGATTCTATATGAATAGTAGCCCGGACAAAAACTCCACGATAATATATCGTGATTTTGCGTAGCATCTCCGGTTGCGGCGGTTAATCCCACATAAGCGAAAACGTCATCAAGCAATTCAACGTGATCTTGAAGATCAAAATCCGCGTAAATCGCAGGAGATTCACTAAAATCCGGAGTTTCGCTTACCCAAGCAATCAACAATTGGCGTTGGGAAACATACTTTATTTTTACATAATACGGCGTTCCATTTGATTTTATAGTCGGAATATCCGTAGAAATCAGACAATTTTCAGCATGAGTAGAGGATATTTTCTGATTTTTTTCGCCTGCCATTACAGCGAAATGATTGCCATTCGGGTCTTTTTTATCTTCAAGTTGATATTGATCGTTTGCAAACAAATCAATTTCAAACGCAACCGCATTTGAAATTCCGGAATATCCGAGTCCGCCACCACTTTCGCCCAAGGCATTCAGTCCATTCGGAGAATTTTGAATCACAAGTGCAATTCCGTCTGCTCCTACATCTGAGGCGTCCGGATACTGTCCCTTTGTAGGCTTAGAGAGCGAAATCGAGAAAATTGTTTCAAAACCGTTGACTACGGGAATTGCACGATCACGCCACACAGCACCCGAAGCATAATCGGACGGATCGGTCAATTCCACTTTGTTTTCAACGACTTGTGCCATTCCGTTAAAGTATATACCGTCTGCGTTCGCAAAATCGGAAAACTTAAAATATGCCGAGTCGCATTCGCCCGCGTCGACTATATATTTTTCGCAAATCCGCCATGAAACAATTTCGTGATACTCGGTTGCACGCCCCGTTGCCGCGGTAAAGCCCATATACGCGTAACCGCGGTCCAGGTCAATCAGTTTGTTAACGTCGAATTCATGCAATTCAAGAATTGGTTTGCCGTAATCAGCCGAATTTTCACTCAAATATATATAAAAATACTGTCCGACACTATCAAAATCGACCTTGCAATAGTAGATTGTGCCGTCCGGATGAATATCCGTTTCCACAATATCAACGCTGTTTTCAGCATTGTGCATGCCGCTCACACCTTGATTTTTTGCCCACTGAACTGCAACATGATTACCATTCGGATCATTCCACGCTACACTGTCGTCGCCGGAATTTTTATACTGGTCAAACTCTACAACTAGCGCATTTTCAATGAGATAGTAGCCCATACAGCCGCCGGGAACTCCAATGGCACTATCGCCCTCAGTCTGAATTACAAGTGCAAAACCATCGGCTCCGGTATAGCCGCCATCATCTTTTCCGCCGAAGTACGGTTTCGAAATCTTAAAGGAAAACTCAGTAATAAAACCGGATTGGATTTTAACTTTTTCTCTCTTCCAGACAGCACCCTTCCGGAAAGTTTCATTATCAGTAAGCAAATAAGTCGAATCCGAACGATATGCGTGATTTATGTAATTGCAATCCTCCGGCTCCACGAGATTACAAACTATACTGTCTTGCGAGATCTTCTGCACCACTTTTCCTTTAGCAAAAGCAGAAATAGTTCCCAAACAAAAAATCGCAATCAGTAACAGTTTTCTCATGTGTTCGTCGTAATTACTTAGAATTTATAGCAGTTAGAGAAGTTCATCTAGAGCATTGAAAATTACGTCCCAGGAATGAGTTCTTACAATCAAATCGCGTGCATTAGAAGAAATCAACTTGCTAAGATCTTTATTTTCCAATATGTTAATCGTGTGATTTGCTAATTCGGCGGCGGACTTGCCGAGCAAAATCTCAACGCCATCTTTCGCGTCAATTCCTTGGTTACCAATCGGAGTGGTTACAACCGGAGTTCCGCACGACATCGCTTCAAGAAGTTTATTCTGAATGCCCGTACCGCCGACATGCGGATGCAGAAACACAGACGCATTCTGCAAATATGGCAGCATCGAGGGCACATTCGGAATAATTTGAACTTTTTTCGATGCAAATTTTAGAATTTCATTATGCGGATTAGCTCCCACAATGTTTAGGTTTGCTTCGGGCAGTTTTTTCCAAATCAGAGGCATAATTTCTTTTACAATCTTCTGCACCATGATAACATTTGCCCAAACATCTAATTTGCCGGCAAATAATATTCCATTTCTATGAGCATAATTTTCCGGTGGTACAAAATAATCGACATCGGTTCCATTGGTCAAAAGACGGTAATCAACTGTATTAAGTCTTTTACGCATCTCGTTAATATCATTAGTAGTTACGAACGTTACGATATCGTATTTCTTCATAATTTCCGGCTCATATTTTTTTAGGCGGAAATATTCATATAAGCGGATGCACTTTTGTATCAGATTTTTCGATTCCATGTATGAACGTTTCTGGTAGAGCATTCTGCAATCCTCCGCCATAAGAATTTTTTTCATTCCGACTTCATTTTTCAAATACTCAGCCGTACGCATGAAGAACGAAAATGCAACATCGTACTTTTCGGTTTTTAGCAATTTTTGGACGAGAGCATCAAAGTTCGGTTGCGTATAGTAGTTAATTTCCAACGGGTTACGTAAATCATTTAGCACGACCCCTTTGAATGCCGCCGTAATCGGGTTTAGCAGAATAACGTACAATTTCACACCGATTTTTTCCACCTCACGCCTATATTCTTCCGGCAGTTCTTTTCCCTGATAGAACGAAACAAGCGTAACACTATTATTTTCAGCAAGATGCTTCAGCACGTTATACGACTTCAGGCGATCTCCCCCAATAATCGGAAAGGGAAATCGCGGAGTAAGAAACAAAATATTTTTTCCGGGTTGTGCCATTATTTTCTGATTGCTAAAAACACAAATTTACGGATTAATCCTTAATAAACAAAAACATTTCTTTTTCAGCTGTTTTACATATTATTTTAACATCTTAACATGCGTATTTTCCAACAACTTACTCACTTTTACATAACACAAAATTAAATATTGTAAAATAATGCAAAAATAATGCAAAAAAAGCTTGGATTAGCTTATAGTTTTTATTATATTTGAAGTTAGAGAATAAGTCAAATAAATCAAAACGACTTTTCTTAAGGATTTACGCAGCATATAGATAATATTTTTCTGCTCAAGCAGATATAAACAGCATACATTGGAAGACAGGGTCTTGCAGGGAAAATTTCTGAAATATGGATTTGTCTTGTCCATTCTCGGCACGATCGCAATTATTGTTTTTGCGATTAAATGGGCGAACTCACAGAAAATCGAATCTGTTTCTATAACCGGTAACGAATTGTTGCCGGGCAGTGGAATAATGGAAAACCTATCCGATACTCTTCTTCACAAAGCAAACAACTCGATAAAACTAAAAAATATCGAAAAACTTCTCGGTCAGAATCCGTATATTCAAAAAACGTACATAACTCATAAGAATTTAAACGAGTTAACCGTTAGCGTCAAAGAGTACAAGCCGATTGCGTCTCTTTTGCTCGAGAACGGCACGTTGCAGTTTATCGATTCCGATATCAAGTTTTTGCCGTATCTCTCCAATGTCAATACTCCCGACGTTCCGATTATCAGTGGGGTTTTCAAAAACGGTCGGATCGACACGGTAGGAATAGTCGGAAGTTTGGTTTTATTATCTATCATAAACGATAGTAATTTCAAGTACTTAAACCCGCTTATTTCAGAAATATGCTATCATTCAGACAATAAAAGTTTCGAGTTAATCAGTTCTGATGTCGGTACCAGAATCAAGCTCGGCACAGTAGAAAATCTCGAAAATAAAATAAAGAAACTTGATTCTTATTGGAAAAGTAATCTTGTAAGTTCAAGTCAAAAACCCAAATATATTGATTTGCGTTGGTCTAATCATATTGTTTCATCAAATTCGTAATTAATAAAGGTACTTTAAATAATGGCTTCACAGAATACCAAACCGGAAATTTCTCACGACCCCAAAATTGTAGTCGGATTAGATATAGGCACAGCCAAAGTCTGTGCGCTAGTAGCCGCAAAAGATGAACTCCATCCGGATTCTATCAAAATTCTTGGAGTTGGCACAGCAGTCAGTGAAGGATTAAATCGCGGAGTTGTCGTCAATATCGAAAAGACTGTTCAATCAATTCAAAAAGCAGTAGAACAAGCGGAGCAGCAGTCCGGCAAGAAAATCACTGAAGTCGTTGTCGGTATCGCCGGCGATCATATCGAATCATTCTCCAAGCGCGGAGTAATCGGCATCTCGCATCCGAATCACGAAATATCAGATGATGACGTCGAGCGCGTAATCAATGAAAGCCGCAACTTCAAAATCGCGACTGATAGAAATATTCTCCATATTATACCGCAGGATTTTATTATTGACGGTCAAGACGGAATTGTAGATCCTGTCGGAATGAGCGGTGTTCGCATGGAGGCAAATGTTCATATCGTAACCGGACTTGATACGGCTATTCAGAATATTTATCGCTGCATTGAGCGCTTGAATAT
>JAQUZU010000038.1:15016-17194 GCA_028691175.1 Candidatus Kapaibacterium sp.
AATTTCATTGGGAGCACTTTTATGTTTGAATTCGTTACAGATTCGGGGAATAGCAATCATGGCGCTGTAATCAGAGCTATTGGCGTAGGGGGTGGCGGCGGAAACGCTATCGATTTCCTAAAAGATGATAATGTTACCGGCGTTGATTTTATCGCGGCAAACAGTGATTCACAGGCTTTGGCAAAAAACAAAGCCGAAATTAAAATCCAGATCGGAAAAAACATAGCAAAAGGTCTTGGCGTAGGGGGTAATCCGGAAATCGGGAAAAAAAGCGCTGAGGAAAATATCGAAGACATCAAAGGACACATTAAAGGTAGCGACATGATACTGGTTTCAGCCGGAATGGGCGGCGGAACAGGTACAGGAGCTGCTCCGGTTATTGCAAAAGCGGCAAAAGAACTCGGTTGCTTAGTTACAGCCGTAGTTACTCGTCCGTTCGCAAACGAAGGCTCACGCCGCGCTGAACTCGCTCAAGCCGGCATAGAAGAACTTCGCAAAAATGTTGATGCGATGATTATAGTATCTAATCAAAAATTACTTGAAAACGTAGACAAAACGGTTCCGTTCAAAAAGGCTAACCGCATTGTAAATGAAGTACTTATCAGTGCTACAAAGGGAATTTTGGATATTATCCAATCAACAGGTATGATGAACATCGATTTCGCAGATATTCGCGGCGCTTTAACCAACAGTGGCGACGCATTAATCGGAATCGGAGTAGCAAAAGGCGAAAACCGTGCCGTACAAGCAACCGAAAACGCATTTAAATCTCCACTCCTCGACGGAATCGAAATTCGAGGCGCACAAAGCATACTGGTAAATATTACCGGCGACGAAAATATGTCGACAGACGAAATCGACACAATTGTAAATATGGTTCGTGAAGCTGCAGGCGGCGATCCGGATATAAAACGCGGTATTGCATATTTCGAAGATGAATCAATCGAAGAAATTCAAGTAACGGTATTAGCTACCCACTTCGCACCGGTTGAAGACATCAAAGTAGTCGAAGAAGTTGAAGAAGTCGTAGAAGAAACTCCTGCTACGAAAATGAAAGAGCGTCAGCCCCTCGCCGGCAACAAATATTTCAACAAAAATCAGCGTGACTATTTGCAGCCAATTTTCCCGCAACAGGTTGCTCAAGCGAAATTTTCTGACTCTCGCTCTGCCGGAGTAGTAGGAATTCCTGCTCAATACGCCCAGAACGCTTTCAAGAGTGCTCCACGCGGTACTAACGAGTTAAAAGAGACAGATATTCCTGCGTATGCTCGCAGAAAAAATATTAATATCCAACCTTTGATTCAAGACGAAGAAGATATGCAACAGATTCCGTCTTGCTTCAAAAGAACAATGGACTAACAGCAAATTTTTATTTGTATCCTCCACTACGTATTTACACATACGTATGTAGTAGTCGTCGTAGTTCTCTGCGACGACTTTTTTTTGCCTACATCGCACTTTGCAGTGCATTTTTTTTCAATATTCATATTCTCTTTCATACATAACATATAGCATATTTCGTGCCAAAAAAAAAGAGTATGAGAAAAATATTTACTTTCTCATACTCGATTTTTGAAATTTCCGCAGGCTTACCTTTCAGAATATACTGCGAAAAGGGCGAATAAATATTCGCCCTTTAGATTTACTTTATTTCATTCTATAAACGCCGCGCTCTGACTGTTCGATAAACTCGAAGCAGTGCAACACTTCCGGAATAATCACATCGTGCTCGGCTTTATATTTTGCAAGTCCGTCCGTATTATTTAGTCCGGAGCAAAATACCGTCTGATAGAAAACGCGAATTTCTTTGATTATCTCCGCATCAATGCCGGCACGTTTCATGCCTACGAGGTTAAGGGTATCGACTTTCGGAGGATTTTCGCCAACCATTGCGTATGGCGGAACGTCTTTCACGATTTTCACAGCCCCACCAATCATTGCAAATGCACCGACATGGCAGAATTGATGAACTACCGACGAGCCACCAATAATTGCGTTATTCTCAACTACAACGTGCCCACCCAGCTGAACGGCGTTTGTAATTCGGGCGTTATCGCCGATTTTGCAGTCGTGAGCAATGTGTGCGTAAGTCATCACGAGACAATTCTTTCCTACTTCGGTTTTATAGGTTGCTGTCGTTGCACGATTAATCGTCGCAAACTCGCGTACTACGGTGCC